>NZ_BAABJI010000002.1:1200000-1500000 GCF_039543225.1 Mucilaginibacter defluvii | reverse complement strand
GAAAAAGGAAGTACTATTAAAGAATCTGGGAGAAAAAATACGTGCAATTCGTAAGGAAGCGGGCGTTTCTCAGGCACAGCTTGCCCATTCCATCGGAAAGGATCAGCAATCGATTCAGCGTCTGGAAGCCGGAAATATAAACCCGTCCTATGTGTATCTACAGGAGATTGCAGAAGGATTAAATGTTACCCTCATAGACATACTGACAAAGAACTTGTCTGATAAAACCTGATTAACAACTGTTTTTGATTATAAAGAAATTTTAGGCCTCGGCGCCAGTTCTGGACGCACCCCTAAATTTCCTGAAGGATCAGCATTTTTTAGCATTTACTAAACCTAATATTAGCCTTATCATGAGAACTATCACCGAGCGCTTCTACAGCGCGCTTGAAAACCAATTAAACGAAATCTCTACTAACGGAGAACCTTTAGCTGAACAATACAAAGCCTCGATCCTGCTTTGCAAAAAAGCGATGGCCAAGTTAAAGAACTACATTTCCACTTATTCATTCGAGAGCGTCGAAGATGAGATTCACTTCTTTAAGGAAGTAAAACCACAATTTTACAGCAAATACATCTACTTCATCAACGTCTATAATTACTTGATGAAAAGGCCGACCGGTGCCGAAGATCACTTGAAAGATTACATTAATTCTGAACTGGCTGATCTCAAACGTTACTTTGACCATAACGCCGCCTTCTATCAATATTATCGCTCAGGTTCTACGCAGATGGATGAAGTTTATTTTACGCGCGGCGGATTTGATGTACATGTAGAACTGGAAAAATTTGAAGAAGACGAAGTGTATTCAACCAGTCACGACTACAAGCTTTCCAACATTATCGCCAACGAAAAATACCAGGATTTTTTGAATATCGAACTGCAAAAGCTCAATAATCATGATGAGCGTCCGCCTGAAATGAGCCTTGAATTGCCCCTTACCTGGACATTTTCGAAGACCGATCTGATTGAGCTGATTTACGCGCTGGTTGCTGCTGGGGTATTTAATAATGGCAATGCGGAGATCAAAACGGTTGTTAGCTTTTTTCAAACGGTTTTTCATATTGAACTTGGCCAGTACTATCACAAGTACACCGATATGACGCGGAGAAAAAAGGATCGTACGATATTACTTGATAAGTTAAAGCTTGCCTTACTCCGTAAAATGGATCAAAAACTCGATGAAGAAGGCTCTATTCAACAAAAGCTAAAATTATAGCCGTTTTTAACAGGCTGGTTTTCAAATTGTTACAAAAAATTTATCCTACCTTGTACATGAGGTGTGATAAAATTTTTTTGGATACGCCAACCTTTGCTTTCGAGATCGCTGCATGGTGCAGATGGTCTTTAAAATCAAAGTGTTATGTTGTCATCCATCTCCTGGCAGCAGTATTTTGCAGCCATCGCTATCATAAGCGCATCTTACTACCTGTATGTGATCCTTCGCTACTATCAACGCGAGGTTACCAATCTTTTTATAGCTAAGCACCCAGGTCAGGCACTTGCCCCAACTAGCAACCTATCATCTTTTGCAGTGATGGGTCAGGCTAAGCAAGATCAAAGCATCACCGTCGTAGCCGATGAAGAATTACAATTTGCGGAAGCCGACATCGACGAAAACTCAAAGGAACCGTTTACTGAAGCAACAGCAGCAAAGCCCGGTGAATTACTGCCGCAAGCGCAACTGCTTAACGAGACGGACAAACTCATTGATGCTTTTACAGACGTTGACAGTAAATCAGAATTTATTTCATTGCTTAACATTCTGCTTACCTCCTATAAACCATATGAGCTGCAAATAAACTATCTACAGGTAACTGAGCACATATTGAATGAATCGCACAGAAAACTGCCTTTCGACTTGGCAAGCAATGATCTGCCTGCCTGGACGAGTAACACTTTTTAAACCCTTTAAAATGAATGATCATGAAAACACAGCAAGTAAAAAGAAGTTACGATCTGAGGCCTCTGTTAAAGAAAGCCTTTGGCACATTGACAATTATCCTTTTTGCCTCCACCTTGTACGCACAGGATGGTAATGCGGGCATTCAGGAGGCAACCACGCAAGTCAAAAGTTATTTTACCACCGGCACCACACTGATGTATGCCATTGGTGCTTTAGTCGGCTTAGTAGGTGCAATAAAAGTTTATAAAAAGTGGAACGACGGTGAGCATGACACCGGGAAGGTGGCATCCAGCTGGTTCGGTAGCTGCATTTTTCTGGTAGTAGTTGCTACTGTCCTCAAATCATTTTTCGGCGTTTAAAAGCATCATTATGGCACTGTATCAGATCAATAAAGGTATCAATAAGCCTATTGAATTTAAAGGACTAAAGGCGCAGTATATTGGCTACCTGGCGGCAGGCCTCGTGATTTTGCTCATTGGCTTTGCAGTAATGTACCTGGTTAGCATTCCGGTGACCATGTGCCTGATCATCATAGGTGCATTGGGAAGCTTGCTCTTTTACCAGGTCTTTAAACTCAGTCACAAATACGGACAATATGGCCTGATGAAGAGATCAGCTAAGCGATACCTGCCGCGTTATCTGCAATTCAAAACACGAAATGTATTCCTTCAATTAAAAAGAAGATCATGAAATCACACAGCAAAGCAGAACAGGTATTTCCTGTATATAAGGTGGAGCATGATTGTATGCTTTCAGCGCAGGGTGACCTGACCATTGGTTATGAAGTTTACCTGCCGGAAATTTTCACTATGTCCAATGACGAATACCACAGCTTTCATGAAGCCTGGATCAAAGCGTTAAAACTCTTGCCCAAAAATACTATCTTCCATAAGCAGGACTGGTTTTTAAGAGAGCAGTATAAGGCCATGTTTCAGGAGAATGGAGAAACGCAGGTAAAAACTTTCCTTTCGCATTCCAGTGAAAAGCACTTTCATGAGCGCCCATACTTGCATCATCATTGCCACATATTTCTGACCAAGAAGCCGGAAAAATTCAAACAGTATTCGAGCGCAGTAAGTACATTGATGCGCAAGCGAATCGTTCCTTCTCAAACCACATCTGAAGAGCTGTTTCGGGACTTTTTAGATAATGCTGGGCAGTTCGTCAAAGTTCTGGAAGACAGCGGATTGATTGCTTTGCGGCGTATCGATGACGACGGACTGGCCGGCACGCCTAAGACAGCCGGAATACTGGAACAGTATTGCTTTCTGCTCAACAAGAACAGCAACACTTTATTGAAGGATATTCACATCCAGGACGAGATCCGCATTGGTAATGATCATTGCCAGCTTTTTACATTAAGTGATGCAGAAGACCTGCCGCCACTTTGTGGCCCGAGGATTACATTCGATAAGTATAGCACAGACAAAACTAAATTCAGCACAGGATTCGCTTCGCCTGTTGGCACTTTATTAAGATGCAATCACGTGTACAACCAGTACATATTCATTGAGGACAGCCAGCAAACTTTAAAGAAGCTGGAAGCCAAAAAACTCCGCTTACAATCGTTATCTGCTTATTCTCGGGAAAATGCGATCAGCCGCGATGCTACCCACGAATTTTTGAATGAAGCAATTAGTCAGCAGCGGCTGCCGGTTAAAGCACACTTCAATGTGATGGCCTGGACAAGCGACCGCGCCGAACTCAAAGACCTGAAAAATAAAGTAAGTTCAGCTTTAGCTCAAATGGATGCGCAGCCTAAACAGGAAACTGACGGAGCGCCGCAAATATGGTGGTCAGGATTACCAGGTAATGAAGCTACATTCCCGATGAATGATACCTTTGATACCTTTGTTGAACAGGCGACTTGCTTTTTGAATCTCGAAACAAACTACCAGTCGAGCTTGAGTGCCTGCGGGCTCAGGCTGGGTGATCGTTTGTCAGGAAAACCTGTCCATGTGGACATCAGTGATGAACCGATGGAGAAGGGCATAACGACTAACCGGAATAAATTTATTTTAGGGCCTTCCGGCAGCGGTAAGTCCTTTTTCACCAATCATCTTTTACGAAGCTACTTTGAACAGGGCGCTCACATTGTATTGGTCGATGTCGGACATAGTTACCAGGGACTTTGTGAGTTCGTTGGAGGCTATTACTTTACTTATTCAGAAGACAATCCGATTAGCTTCAATCCCTTTTATATCGCTCAAGGAGACTACCTGGATACGGAAAAAAAGGAAAGCATTAAAGCCATGATCCTGGCATTGTGGAAGAAGGAAGATGAAGGGGTACAACGTTCAGAATACATTGCTATTTCCGATGCTTTGTACCACTATTATGAAAAGCTTAAGGTAAACCCTGATATTTTTCCTTGCTTCGATAGCTTCTATGATTTTCTTGCTGGAGAGTTTTATGAGACCATGAAACAATCAAAAGTCAAAGATGAGCGTTTTGATATTGATAACATGCTGTTCGTATTAAAGCCATATTACAAAGGTGGTGAGTACGCTTACCTGTTAAATGCAAGGGAAAACCTCGACTTATTGCACCGTCGTTTCATTGTTTTCGAATTAGATAATATCAAAGATCATCCCATTCTTTTTCCGGTAGTCACACTGATCATCATGGAAACCTTTGTGTCCAAAATGCGCAAACTGAGCAAGGCTACCCGGAAGATGATCCTGATCGAGGAAGCCTGGAAAGCCATTGCGCGTGAAGGCATGGCAGAGTACATCAAATACTTATTTAAAACGGTCCGTAAATATTTTGGCGAAGCCTTGGTGGTTACCCAGGATATTGAAGATATTATCAGTTCTCCGGTGGTTAAGCAGGCTATCATCAATAACAGCGACTGTAAAATTTTGCTTGATCAGCGCAAGTATCAGAATGACTTTCCGAAAATCCAGCAGCTTTTAGGCATCACGGATAAGGAAACGGCACTGATCATGAGCATGAATCGGAACAACGATGAAAAGCTGAAATACAAGGAGGTATTCATCAGCCTAAACGGACAATTATCAAAAGTCTACCGGACAGAGGTAAGCCGAGAGGAATACTGGACTTATACGACGGAATCAGCTGAAAAAGCTCGTGTCCAGGAATATGCTAAAAAGTATGGAAGTATTCAGCGAGGCATTGCGGCTATTGTTCAGGAAGAATTAGAAAAAGCAGCTTAATTAAATTATATCATTATGAAAGCATTAATTGTGTGCATCTGTATCCTCAGTTTTTACATATTGGGGTGTAACAGTAATCATCCCGAACATGATATTTCTGGTGTATATGTAAATAAATCTCAAAGTGAATACAGTATTGCGTTTGATACTCTTATTATATCAAAGAAAGCAGCCACTAACTACGAGGTTGAACGTAAAACCGGTTTCCAAAAAATAAGAAACGGCTCAACTATGTCAAAGGAATTCCAATCTGAAAAGTGGCCTGCTCAATTTGACCAGGAGAAAATGCTTTTATCAGAAACAGAGTTAGGCCGACAAATCTCTGTCGAACAGGATGGTAAGTCTATAAATCTTAAGAGAACATCATACTCGAAAATTAAGTAAAAGACAATTTTCGTGATACAGATTAAACTCTCAAAATGAGGGTAAGGGGGACTTTTTATGAAAAATTTTAAGGTAAGACCAGCGATATTGATCGCCCTGATAATGTTATTGTTCACAGCCCCAAAAGCTAATGCGCAGTTTGTGGTAGCAGAAGTGATCAAGCTTACTGTTAAAAAAGTGATCAAGGCCATTGACCTTAAAGTGCAGCGGATGCAGAACAAGACCATTTGGTTGCAGAATGCACAGAAAGTGTTAGAAAACGAGCTATCTAAAGTTAAACTTACGGAGATATCCGGCTGGACAGAAAACCAAAAGCAATTGTACAGCGGCTACTATACAGAGTTATGGAAGGTCAAATCCACCATTGCTTATTACCAGCGGATCAAAGATGTTACTTTGAAACAGGCCGCTTTGGTCGGTCAGTACAAGCGGGCTTGGGGACTGTTTCAAAAAGACAACCACTTCAGTCCGGAAGAGATCAATTACATGCAGAAGGTTTACAGCGGGATCTTAGACGCCAGCGTTCAGAACCTTGACCAGATCTTATTGGTTATCAATAGCTTCAAAACACAAATGTCCGATGCTGAACGGCTGGAACTCATTAATCATGCAAGCGACCAGTTGGATATAAATTACAACGACTTGCAGCAATTCAACAATCAAAACGTTCGGATCTGTTTACAACGAAGCCGTGACTTTGCAGATACGAAATCAATCAAGGAGTTGTATGGAATCAATTAACCAGTTAAAGCGCCGGGCTGATGATATCAGCCGGAAGAGCAAGGCATTGTTAGCCTATGCGCTGGTGACCGCCGCCGCTTCTTTATGGGTTTCACAAGCACATGCGCAGACCTTTGCTGAATGGTTTTCCCAAAAGAAAACTCAAAAGAAATACCTGCTTCAGCAAATAGCAGCTTTACAGGTTTACTCCGGCTATTTGAAGCAAGGTTACAAAATTGCTAACGGAGGTTTAGGTTATATCACCGGGTCATTAGAAGAAGAGTTCAGTTTGCACACGTCCTACTACATTAAGTTAAAATCCGTCAATGCAGTAGTAAAGAATCACCCGCAGGTAAATGATATTCTAACGTGGCAAAGAGATATTCTAAGATCAGTGAACGGTCTCGATCAGGTAACCTACCTGTCAACGAAGGAAAAGCATTACGTAGGTAGAGTCAAACAAGCGTTGCTTGCGGACTGCGATGAACAGATCACCGCGCTGCAAATTCTTCTTACAAACGGTAAACTGACCATGACTGATGATGAACGCATTAAACGATTGAACAGCATTCACCTGGCGATGCAGAGCAATTACCGGTTTATTGCCGACTTCGCAGGCAAGGTCAAGGTTTATGGACTTCAGAAGCAGCAAGAAAACACCAATCTGGAAACCAGCAAATACATATTTGGTATTCGATAACATCAAGGGTATGAAAAAGCACATTAAAGCATTCTTATTGACAGGATTTACTGTAGCAATTATCTCGCATACTCAGGTATGTAAGGCGCAGGGCCAGGAATTACAGCAGTTGTTATTGAACATAGAAAAGCTTACCCAGCTGAAGAGCATCCTTTCAGATATGAAGACGGGATATCAGATCTATCAAAAGGGCTACACCACGATATCATCGCTATCCCAAGGAAACTTCAGTCTGCATGATGTGTATCTAAACGGCTTGCTTCAGATCAGTCCGGCTGTCAAGAACTACGGCAGAGTTGCTGAGATTATCTCTCAGCAGGCCAATCTGCTTAGTGAATACAAAAAGGCATTTACACGCTTTAAACAAAGTGGATCGTTTTCCGCAGGCGAACTGGACTACATGGGTAAGGTGTATAGTGGTCTGGTAAAGCAAAGCCTTGACAATATTAATGAGCTAACTAATGTTCTGACCGCTTCTAAATTGAGGATGACCGATGACGAAAGGATCAGAGCGATAGACCGTATATATGCAAACTCGACGGATAAGCTTCAGTTTTTACGATACTTCAACCGCAACGGTGTTATGCTCAGTTTGCAGCGAACGAAGGAAACCGGCGATGCGATCTCATTAAAAAAGCTTTACGGGATAAATCACTAATTCAATTATTATGAAAAAGGCATCTTTTTTAACCGCATTCATTGCGGTAACGGGAATCTTTTTCCCTTTATTTTCCAGCGCGGCCGGACTTGCAGATAACATCCAGGGATTGCAGGGAACATTGAACGGCGTTTACAATGATATGCTGCCCATGTGCAGCGGTTTGATCGGCGTAGGCAGGGCAATCGCGGGATTCGGCGCATTGTGGTATATCGGCAGCCGCGTTTGGCGGCAAATTGCGGCGGCTGAACCTATAGATTTTTACCCGCTGATGCGCCCTTTTGCACTTGGCCTGGCAATCCTGTTGTTTCCCACGGTCATTGCGATCATCAACGGCATTATGCAGCCTACCGTAAACGCAACCGGCGGTATGGTACAGAACTCTGATGCTGCAATTGCAGCCTTGTTAAAAGCCAAGCAGGAAGCCGTTGAAAAGACAGATACCTGGCAAATGTATGTCGGTACAGATGGTGATGGAGATCGGGATAAATGGTATAAGTACACCCATCCTGATGATCCTACTGGAGCAAATGAAGGTGTATTAGCAAGCGTCGGCAATGATATGAAATTCGCTATGGCCAAGGCGTCTTACAATTTTCGCAATACAGTCAAACAGTGGATGAGTGAAGTATTACAGGTGCTTTACGAAGCCGCCGCATTATGTATCAACACCATTCGTACGTTTTACCTGATCATTCTGGCTATCCTCGGGCCAATAGTTTTCGGGCTCGCTGTTTTTGACGGTTTTCAAAGCACATTAACGGTCTGGCTGGCTAAATACATCAATGTATTCCTATGGTTACCGGTGGCAAATATATTCGGTGCCATTATCGGCAAAGTGCAGGAAAATATGCTTAAGCTGGATATTTCACAGGTACAGTCAGCCGGTGATACCTTTTTCAGTTCAACAGACACCGCATACCTGATCTTCCTGATCATCGGGATCATAGGCTACTTCACCGTTCCCAGCGTAGCCAATTACATTGTCAATACAGGTAGCGGCCATGGGTTGCTACAGAAAGTGAATGCACTGGTCATCAGCAGTTCCAATACCACTATGGCGGCTGGTTCTCAAACAGGCGAACGGATGGTCAACGGTGCAGTTAATTTGAGCAATGCACCGGGCGATTTTATGAGCGGCTGGAACAGTGCGGGCCAGGAATCAAAATCACAGCCAGCTAACCATCAGGCTGCTCGAATCAATGGTAATTAAGTAGTTCACGATAAATTTTAAAAGCTATGTTTACACACCTCAAAAATATTGAAACGGCCTTCCGGCATGTGAAGCTTTTTAGTTACTTCCTGATAGCCGCCTGTACGATCATCTCCTGTTTTGCACTTTATAAAAGTTACCAGGCAGCAGACCTGGCCGGCAGGCACATCTACGTATTAGCGAATGGTAAAGCTTTAGAAGCCTTTGCCGCAGACCGGAAAGATAATATCCCGGTAGAAGCACGGGATCACATCAAAATGTTCCACCACTACTTTTTCACACTTGACCCTGATGAAAAGGTCATCAATGCGAATATCGGAAAAGCATTGTACCTGGCCGATGAAAGCGCCAAAAATCAGTACAACGATCTCAAGGAAAAAAGCTACTATAACAACCTGATTTCTGGTAATATCAGCCAGCAGGTTGTGGTGGACAGTGTTCAACTCGACATCGATCAGTATCCTTATTACTTCAAATGCTTTGCTACGCAAAAGCTGATCCGCGCTACATCTACGATCAATCGCAGTCTCGTTACCCAGGGTTATCTCCGAAATGTGGCACGTTCAGATAATAACCCTCATGGATTCCTGATACAGCATTGGGAAACGTTAGCCAACAGGGATACCACTCTTCAACATCAATAGCCATGAAAACACGCAGTAATGATAACAGCTCATCCATCGCGATGAATGACAAAATAGCGCAAGCGTTCTCAGCCTTTATATTAAGCGCTCAAGCTAAAATAGCAACAGCAATCGCTGGGCGGTTCAATGCCTACAGCGCTCGTAAGCAAAAGCTCGTGCTATTGAGTATCATGGCCATCACAATAGCCATCCTTTTAGCCGGGCTATTTACCAACTCTTATACGATACCTGCCATTCATCAATCCTATAAACCTGCAACACATATCGGCATGGCATCCGACGTCAATTTCTCTGGAAGAAAGGATGCACAATTAAAAGATTCATTAACCAAAAAATGATTAGATCATGGAAGCAACACAGAAACCAGGCAATCCGCTTGCCCACGCTCCCGAATTTCTGAAAGAGCGTAAATTTTTAATGATGATACCGGTATTGATCTTTCCTTTTCTAACGATGGCCTTTTGGGCGTTGGGTGGCGGACGGAACAGTAGCCGTATGACCGGCGAACAAGCGGCGGTCAAAGGGCTGAATACTACTTTACCTCAAGCTCAATTTAAAAATGGTAGTGATCAGGATAAAATGGGTGTCTATCAAACATCTGCGAAGAACTTGGACAGTTCCGCTGCGGGCAGCGTAAGCCAAAACTTCGTTAGTTCGATGGGCTTTGCTGAACAGCAGGCTTCACAAGGTGAACTGCAAAACACCCCTTCTTTATCAGGCGAACTAACGTCGATTGATCCTAATGAAGCCAAAATTCAGGCCAAACTTGCACAGATCAATACGCAGCTCAATCAGTCTTCGTCACCGGTACAAACGGGCGGTTATCAGCCGCAGTCAAATTCGGGTACAGAGGTTAAGCGATTGCAAATGATGATGGCTGCTATGAACAGCGGCAACGGCGAAGATCCGGAAATGAAGCAGCTCAGCCGCATGCTTCAGCAGATCAATGATATTCAAAATCCCGGCAACTCCGATAACATCCTTCGCGCCCGCTCCCTGAAAAATCGTAACCGTGTCTATGCGGTAACTGCCGTAAGCGACGACACCGACGAATATGGTGAAGGGTCCAACGTTAGGTATGCGAGCAACAAAACTGCTCAGGGTGAAAATGCGGAAGGGAATACCATCCAGGCCGTCATTCACGAAGATCAAACGCTGGTTAGCGGTGCGGTAGTTAAACTGCGGCTGGTAGACGGGATTTATGTTAAAGGTAAAATGATTCCCAAAGGCAGCTTTGTTTATGGCACTTGTGCTTTGAATAACGAACGACTGGACATTAAGATCGCAAGCATACGCTACCTGAATAACATCTTGCCAGTCGCCTTGACCGTGTATGATCTGGATGGCCTCGAAGGCTTGTATGTACCCGGTTCCATCAGCCGTGATGCTGCTAAGAACGGGATGGGCAACGCCGTAAGTTCCATGCAGCTGATGACCATGGATCAGTCTTTAGGCGCACAAGCAGCCGGGGCAGGTATTGAAGCTGCCAAGGGGCTATTCGGCAGAAAAGTGAAACAGATCAAGGTTAAAGTTAAAGCCGGGTATGAAGTTCTGCTTAAAGACAGTAATGACCGGGATAATTAAGGAGGTGATATGAAAACACTAACAGTCATATTTTTCCTTGCGTTGATAGTGAAGATAGCGTTTGCGCAGGATACTGCTTATGTAAGCCAAGACAAAGCTACCGCATTATTTTTTCCAAGGCTGGTTAAAGTGCTCGGCAGCCAAAACAGCAAGTATGTGGTAACTGACAAAGGCAATGGGGTGCTGACGATCAAAGCGGTAACCTCAAATAGCAAATTTGGTACACTCCGTGTTCAGGATCAAAGCACCAAAAAGGTCTATAGCATTCCGGTAGCTTATTCTTATGGACGAGCAGGGCGACGGATTGATTATGGTACTACGCTTGTTCGTGCCGTTGTAAATAACGAGCCGGAAAATACCGAAGAGATTATCGCGCAGCAATTAGCATCAGGAAAACGTGCTAACGTCGCAACCCATGAGAAAACGGGCGGTATCAAGGCCTGGATCAACAAAGTTTCACTTGCGGGTAACCGGATCTATTTGCGGCTTGATCTGCGTAATCATTCAAACTTGCCTTACGGGATTGATTTTGTCCGTTTCTATATCCGTGACCGCAAAACCGTAGACCGAATGGCAACTCATGAACAAGAGATCGTGCCGCTTTACAGCACGTTACGAAATCGTACAGCCGTGACGAAAGACCATGAAGTTGCCAAGGTGTTTGCCTTTAAACGGTTTTCTCTCTCAGACGACGAGGCCTTATTCATCGAAGTTTACGAGCGTTCGGGTAACCGGCATCTTTATTTACAGATCAGGCAGGACGATCTGAACGACATCAAAGTCCTTCCTGTACCAACACGGGCTGCGCTGACGCTTGCCGCTAATTAACAATCATTTAATTAACCATTTAATTCATACAGTTATGAACACACAAAATTCAGAATTCCTGAAAAAAAGTCTTTTGAATCTCGGTTTTGGAGAAAAAGTAAATGCGGAACTTGACAAGGAAATGGAAGCTAAAACGCCGGAGTTCAGATTAGGCTTAAGCCACGAGTTCAATCAAAAGACCGTCGACTACACGCTCTATTTCAAAGCAGGCGACAACCAGGACATGTACTTTTTTAATAAGTACGATGCACACATCCGGCATGAAGACGCTGCAAAAGAGGTTAGCCAAACGTTCTTCATTAATAAAGGAAACGGCGTTACGGCTAAAGAAGCCTTTAACTTGATGGAGGGACGTTCTGTCCATAAACAGCTCACGAACCTGGAAAATCAAAAATACCAGGCCTGGCTAACCCTTGACAACCAAAACCTGACCGAAAGTGGTAATAAGAAAATCAAGCATTATCACGAAAATTATGGTTATGATATTGAAAAGGTGATCGCCGGAAAAGGTATCAAAGAGCTGGAAGACCCGAAAGCAAAAGATGATCTATATCGTTCTTTGAAAAAAGGAAATGCGCAGCAGATCACTGTTGCATCCGGCGATGGCGAGAAAAAGTATTTCATTGCAGCTAACCCGCAGTTCAAGACCGTTGATCTTTACGACCATCAGATGAAGAAGATCAAACGCGAAGAACTGTTAGGTACAAGCACCAAAGCAGCAAAAAGCTTAAAGTCTCGTGCGCAGTCCTCGGAGGAACTGCCAAAAAAAAAGCAGTCGCGTAAAAGCAAAATGAGTGTTTAATATAATAAGCAACAGGTCATTATTGGCCTGTTGCTGTTTACTTATAGATACTTTACGATGAAAACATTAGATGAAGCCCAAAAAGTATTGCTAAAGGTATCAGAGGAGCAATGGTTGAAACTGGTGGAAATGCTTACCTATGGTGTTTTAGAACTCAATGCCAGAAGTTTAAAAAAAGTGGAGATCATGTACAGCGTCGGCCATTACCCGGCAATGCATTTTCGATTAACGACCGTTTTAAATGATCCGGCTGACGGTAATCCTTCACAGCAAGTATCCGGGTTTCGGTTTGCCTTTGACCAGGATATTGATGATGACGTATATGTCGAGCCCCTTAGTTCAGACGGCTACTGGGAGGACTATTTAGAAAAAGAAGGCATCAACCATGTGTTTGTCAGTAACGAGGTCGGTATCAGAAAGCTCTATCGGTTTATTGATGATGAGCTTAAACTTTGGGATGATACGGCCGTTGATAAAACCGAAATACCCGAGCAGGACGTTTGGAGGGAACTAAAGAGCTATGTTGATTTGTAGTTAAACTGTCTTAGCTCCCGTTAAGCATGCTCTAAAAGAAAGTTGGCGTCAATATTAAGTTGGGTGTGAACTGCCTTTAAAAAAGGAACATCCGGCTTTTGCTTGCCGTTCATGATCAGAGAAAGCTTGGCATCGCTGACATCAAGCTTTTGAGCCAGGTCACGTTGCTTCAGCTTCATTTCAAACATACGCATCTCGATCATCCCTACGATAGTCGTAGGTGCCTCGATCACATACTTAGCCTGCTCGTAACTTTGTGCAGCCAGTGCCATAGAACGGATCTCTGCAAGCTCATCTTTGGAAACCTTATCGCTTCCCTTGGCCATCAGGCCATCTATCTTAGCCATTACATCTTTGTAATCGGCCTCATTTTTTATCTCTTTCATCAGTTCCGTTGATCAAAAAGATTCGTTGAATGTTCTGCCGCCTTTCTCCACAGGCGGTTTATGGTGCCCGTTCTCTCAGATCGTCGAGCAATCGATCCGGTCATATTCCTTATGTGTTCCTACAAAACGAATATAAACCGTTCTGATATCGAAGAAGATCATCGCTACAATGCGGTAACGATTTCCCCGGATATCAAAAACAAAACGGTCATTACCTACGGCGTCCACCGTATTGAACATGGACTTTACCTCGTGAAAGTTAGCCCAGTCCGCCTGGCTCACCAACCGATACCAGTTATTCAAAGCATCCTTAGCATCCGCGTGAATGTCAAAGAAGTCTCGTAAAGTACCATAGCTGATGACAACCATAATCGCGAGTTGTTTTACAAATCTAAAAAAAATTTAGAAATTCTAAAAACAGTAAATAATAGCTATGTCCCGTTACGTTGTTGCTGGTTGTAACTTGAGCCAATGATCGAACAGCAATTCTTCCGAGTCAACATAGGTCATGTCCAACGGTGCAAGTTCCGGGTAATCAATTGGGGTGGCTTCCAGGGCAGTGCGGTAGCTTCGGTCTATGGTGCAAGCTTCCAGTAAACGTGACGGTATCTGTGTTAAAGCGATCTCCGAAAGCCTGGCTTCAATTGCGGGAGTTAGTTTCCCATTAACCGGTTTGGTCATCATCCATTCCCAAGCCAGATCGTCTGTCAAGAAGGTTGGCATTCGCAGTTTGGAATTGTGTATTTGCTTCATCAATTCGTTAGCCTGGGTCACGCCAAACGCTACTGTATTGACCCACTTGCCTGTTTCAGGATCTAGCCACTCATTGTAGAGGCCGGGAAACCAAAAATATTCCTGCCCTTTTACTCCTACCTGATAAGGGTATTTGATCATTTCTTTAAGCGGCTGACCTTTCTTGCCGATCTTTGGTATATGACGGGATTCCACCAGGCCGGTAGAAAGTACCAGGCACCTGCGGGTTACGGCAGCATCAGCCCACATAGAGCGTTTGCCGTCTTCCTTGACGAACAGGTTCTCCGCTTTAAAATTCAATGTGGTGTACTTTGCACGAAATATATTAGCCTCAGCACGGGTCTTGATATAACCGGGTACATAACCCCATTCGGCTTGGACGATCTCAAAATCCCGCCCGTCTTCTGTTGGGATCAGGATAGCACATGGCGCATAATTAAATCCATTATGCACGCCTACATTTAAGAAATCGTAATTTTTAACCGGTTTTTCCAGGCCTTTTAGCTCGATGTATTCCGCTCTGGTAACGCGCTGTCCGTTATAATAACACATAGCTTAATTTTTTTTATTTCTGATAAATTCGGCAATTAACCTGCCAACCTCTTCGGCTTCTTCCTGACGGCCTTCCGGTATGGATGTCCAAAATTTTACTTCTTTATTGTCCCGTGCAACCGTTATCGTCAATGGCTTTTTACCATCCGTGAATTGAAGGCGAAATATTCGCCTGCTTCGGATCTCGACTTCAGTGACCTCAGCCGAGTTGCCTTTGTATTGAATTGCAAACGGTGGTTCTATTGCCCTCATCTTACCTAAAATTAAAAAGTTTTTTCCAATAATCTGAACAGCCGGTGGCATGCCGTATATAAAAAGTATTATACGAGATCGCTCATCGTATCGGCTTTTCAATCAAGTATTTATTATTTACTAAAAATAGCTGTGCAAAAATAATTCAAAAAAGCCTTGAATTGCTAATATTTTTAGCATTAGTTTTGTTGCATATCTGACGACGGTCATGGGGGCGTGAACTAACGCCGGATGCTGGCCGTAACAAACAAAATTTTTCAACCAACAGCAATGTAATAACTGTGAACTATCATGAGCGCCGACCGTCAAATTATCCACATGGACCAGGACGCATTTTTTGTGTCCGTCGAGGTAAGGAAAGACCCTCGTTTAGTGGGCAGACCGGTGATCATTGGCAGTTTATCTGACCGTGGAGTGGTTGCTTCATGTAGTTATGAAGCGCGAAAATTCGGTGTGCATTCTGCCATGCCTGCCCGGCTTGCCCGCAGGCTATGTCCGCAAGGCGTTTGGATACGTGGTAATATGGATGAATACTCAAAAGCATCCCACGAGATCACGGAGATCATCCAGGAACAGGTGCCACTTTTAGAAAAAGCCAGTATCGACGAACACTACATCGATATGACCGGCATGGATAAGCACTTCGGCACCCTCCGCTACGCCAAAGAATTACGGGCAAAAGTCATCAAAGAAACAGGTTTGCCGATCTCTTTCGGTTTATCGGTCAACAAAACGGTGTCCAAGATGGCGACGAACGAATGCAAGCCCAATGGAGAGCTAAGTGTCGCCCGTCCAGGTGTTCAGTCCTTTTTAAATCCGCTCTCGATTCGCAAAATTCCTGGTTTGGGTGAAAAGACGTTCATCAAACTGAGTGATATGGGTATCAAAAGTATTCATACGCTTTCCCAGGTGCACCCGGAATACATGACCAGTATTTTAGGAAAGAACGGAATATGGCTGTTACAGAAAGCGAAAGGGATCGACGAATCCCCGGTTGTACCTTATCACGAACAAAAAAGTATCGGTACACAATCCACGTTCAACAATGATAGCATCGATGTGCAGAATATTAATTACTTACTGACGTCCATGGTTATGGATCTCGCTTTTGAATTGCGGCAGACCAAAAAGCAGACCGCGTGTGTGACGGTGACTATTCGTTATTCAACATTCGAAACAGTTACCAAACAGGCCCGCATACCTTATACTGCATTGGACAGCGTGTTGATCGGCAAAACAAAAGAATTGTTTAAGCAGCTTTATCAAAAACGTTTACTGATTCGGCTGGTTGGCGTTCGCCTGTCTAACCTGGTTAGCGGCTTCGAACAGATCGACCTCTATTCGGAGTCAGAAGAGCAGTATAGCCTTTGCCAGGCGATGGATAAAATTCGGCGTCGCTTTGGCCCTGGTTCAATCAAATTGGCTTCAGTTATTGATCTAAACTTATAGGCTATGTATCTAAATGTCCATTCACAATATAGCCTCCGTTTTGGGACGATGTCGATCCCTACATTGGTAGAAGAAGCAGTAGCACGCGGTATTACGCAAATGGTTTTAACCGATATCAATAACTCTACAGGCGTAATGGAGTTCATGCGGGAATGCGATCAAAAAGGGATCAAACCCATCGGCGGCATCGAGTTCCGCAGGGACAAACAGCTGCTGTACATCGGCATTGCGCAGAACAAAGAAGGCATGCGTGAATTGAATGAGTTTTTAAGTGAGCATAATTTGGAAAAAAGGCCGCTGCCAGATAGTGCACCTATATTTCATAATGCTTTTATCATTTATCCGTATAGCTATACCGCAGCGTTAAAGGGAAATGAATACCTGGGAATTCGTTTTGACGAACTCAATAAGCTGTATGGTTGTGATCTGGCAGCGATCAAAGATAAGTTGGTTGCCTTACAGCCCGTCGTTGTACTGGATAAAGTAGGGTATCGGCTGCATGAGTACCTGCGAAGCATTGACCTAAACATGGTGCTTACCATGATTAAGCCTGAAGATAAGTGTAAACCGACTGATATGTTCCTGCCGCCAGGCCAGATGGAAGCGAAATTTTCCCGTTATGCTTTTATTCTGGACAACACCCGCAATCTGATGAACCGTTGCGTGATGGACTTTCCCAAGGGCCGGATCAATCTGAACCGGCGGACATTTACCGGCAGCAGGGAGAATGACCGCGAACTTTTGGAAAAACTCGCGATGAAGGGTTTGGAGTATCGCTACGGTAAAAGCAATAAAGTCGCCCTCAAAAAGGTCAAACATGAATTGAAGGTGATCGATGAACTGGACTTTTGCGCATATTTTCTGATTACCTGGGACATTATCCGTTATTCATCTTCACAGGGCTACTACCATGTTGGCAGGGGGTCAGGCGCAAACAGTATTGTTGCCTATTGTCTGAAGATAACAGATGTTGACCCAATTGAACTCAATTTGTATTTTGAAAGGTTTTTAAATGCGCAACGTACTTCGCCACCGGATTTTGATATCGACTATTCCTGGGATGAACGCGAAGACGTACAGGACTATCTTTTCAAACGATATGACAAGCACCATACCGCCCTGCTTGGCACTATGTCTACCTTCAAAGACCGCAGTATCATTCGGGAGATCGGTAAGGTCATGGGCCTGCCGAAAACAGAGATTGACAGCTTTACCGACCCGAGGCAGGAAGAAGCGAACCGAAAAAATCCAACATTTAAGAAAATAGCGGCTATTTATGAGTTGATGGCCGATATGCCGAATCAGCGTTCTATTCATGCCGGTGGTGTGCTCATCACAGAAGAGCCGATAACGTACTATACAGCGCTTGACCTCCCGCCAAAAGGTATGCCTACCGTGCAGTGGGATATGTATGAAGCTGAGAAGATCGGGTTTGATAAATACGATATTCTCAGTCAGCGGGGTATCGGGCATATTAAGATGGCCGTAAAACTGGTAGAAGAAAATCAGCAGCGCAAGATCGACATCCACCAGGTTAAGGTTTTTATGAAGGATGCAAAGGTCAACGCCCAGCTTAAAAGTGGAAATACCATTGGTTGCTTTTATATCGAATCACCGGCCATGCGGCAGTTGATCAGGAAACTTAATTGCGATAATTACCTGACCTTAGTTGCCGCTAGTTCCATCATTCGTCCTGGCGTTGCCAGTTCGGGTATGATGGGCGAATACATCAAATACCACCATGCACCTGATAGTGTGAAGTATTTGCATCCGGTAATGGAGGAACAACTGCGCGAAACTTATGGTGTCATGGTCTACCAGGAAGACGTGATCAAGATCTGTATTCATTTCGCTGGCATGGATGGAACCGATGCGGATATACTCAGACGTGGGATGAGCGGAAAATATCGTTCAAAAAAAGAGTTCGATCGTCTCGTCGAACGTTTTTTTGAAGAAGCAAAGAAACTGGGCCGACCTGACGATATCGTCGCTGAGGTCTGGCGGCAAGTCTCTTCATTTGCGGGGTACAGCTTTTCTAAGGCACACTCGGCCAGTTTTGCGGTAGAAAGCTATCAAAGCCTGTTTCTTAAGACTTATTATCCAAGAGAATTTATGGTCGCGGTACTCAACAATTACGGTGGCTTTTATACCCGTTCCTTATATATCCACGAGCTACGAAAAGCCGGAGCTATTGTCCATTTGCCTTGTGTCAATAATAGCGATAGTATTGTTAACATCAATGGCGTTGACGTTTACCTTGGGTTTGTAGGTGTTCATGGTTTGAATGACATCTTTATTAACCTTATACCGGAAGAGCGCAGGGAAAACGGCTTGTATCGAAGCCTGGAAGACTTGATCAAACGCACAGGCATTGGCCTGGAACAAGCGATTATCCTCATCCGTGTGGGTGCTCTGCGCTTTACGGGCAAAAGCAAAAAGGAACTCCTTTGGGATGTGCATCTGCTGTTGGGTGCCAAAATGAAAGCAAGTAATGAGGTGGAATTATTTGCTGTAGAGGCAAAAAGCTATAGCCTGCCGGTATTGGTAAATACTCAACTGGAAAATGCCTACCACGAACTGGAACTCTTAGGTTTTCCTTTAAGTATGTCGAATTTTGATTTGCTACAAACGGATTACCGGGGCGAGATTGGTGCAGATGACCTGATCAATCACCTTGGTCAGCTCGTCAAAATGGTCGGCCTTTATGTCTGTGAGAAAACGGTACGTACCAAGACCGGGAAGCTCATGTGGTTTGGATCGTTTCTCGATGAAGAAGGCAATTTTTTTGATACCGTACACTTTCCGAACACCACTAAAACCTACCCATTTCATGGCGCAGGCTGCTACCTTATTTATGGTAAAGTGGTCGAAGAATTTGGTTTCGCCAGTATTGAAGTGATAAAATTTGCTAAACTTCAAATATTGACCAATCCTGTAATTGATTAACGATATGGACAGATTTACAATAACAACGCAAATAGCAGGAAAGCAAGTAGAGATACAATTTGATTTAAAAAAAATGCCCGGTGAAACTGGACCAAGTTATATGATTTCTATCGACGGTTTGTTCAGCGGTTATATCACCAAGGACAAAGCCGGATGTTATGTCAAGATGTTGAACTCTGAAATTCTAGAGGACTATATGGCTGTAATTAATGAAAAACTCGGTAAGTCAATAGTAAAATTATCCCAATAGTAGGAATGTATAAAAAGTCCAAAGTTGTACTTGTCCGTCTAGATCATGATCAGCCGATTAGCGATTATTACTATTTTGCATGGTGATCACATTATATGACTTTATGCACATGAGTGAGACCGACCAATACGAGATCGTATGGAAGGGTACTTTCTTGGGCGACCGACACGACAACGGACTTTGGATACAGTGCTACAGTTTGGGCTCGTTCTATGTTGAGTTATTTTATGACCAACAGGCCAATCAAGTTCAACGCTTACGGCCATTTACAAGGGTTGAACAATTAGCCCCATATTTATAAATACATACATCAAAGGGGCTGCAAGCCCTTAATGCAAACTTTATGATGAATTTATCAAGCTTTGCGATCTTGCACCATTATTCAGTTTATGAAAAAAACAAGGATTCTAAGTACAGGTCTGGCCCTTGCAACATTGGGGCTGATATCCTGGGGATTTAAAGGTCACAAGGCCGTTGCTACTATTGCACAAAAACACCTAAACGCAAGTGTCGCTTATGTGGCATCGGCTTACTTAAAGGGAGAACAAATGGAAGATGTGAGCACTTGGGCAGATGAGAATCGCGATCCGAAAACCGCACCTTGGCACTACATCAACTTGCCTTTAGGACTTACGAGGGATGCTTTTGTCAAAGCCGTACAGGAAAGCGACAATAACGTTTACACCGCTATTTTAAAGACGGAAGCTACTTTGAAAGATGCTAATGCATCTACCGATGCGAAAAATGAGGCGATGAAGTATCTCATCCATTTGGTTGGCGACGCGCATCAACCGATGCACGTAAGCCGCAAGGAGGATAAAGGTGGCAATACTATTCAGTTGCGTTTCGAAAATAAGGGCACTAACCTGCATAGCCTTTGGGATAGCAAACTAATTGATAAGGAAGGGTTAAGCCAGGAAGATATTGTTAGCAGATATGATGTAGCCACACCAACTGAAATTAAAAAGTGGCAAAGCGATGGGCCGATAGAATGGCTATGGGAAAGCTACCAGATCACTACAGAACTATATGCGAACGCCAAACCAGGGCAAAATATTGACGATCTTTACTATCAGAGATACATTTCAGTAGTTCGTAAACGGATCGATCAGGCCGGTATCCGGTTAGCCGGAGAATTGAATCGCCTGTTAGCCGGTCAGAAAGTTAAACCGACCGTTAATAACGTTACTTCAGCTATGACCTCAGCGATACCAGCTGTTGTCAAATTGGAAGATGTTAAAAATAGCATAGGAAAATCTGTAGTAGTTACAGGAAAAGTTTTCAGTAGCAGGGATATTGGTAGCATGATTTTAGTAAATCTTGGCGCGGCTTATCCCAACCAGTTGCTGACCATCGCGCTAAAGGGCAAGGCTAAGGAATTCGGCAGCCAGCTTGAAAATAAGACGCTTACCGTAGAAGGCGAAGTGATCGATTACAAAGGTAAACCGGAGATCATCATAACCGATCCGACTAAGATCAAGTTTTAAAATGAACGAGCCGTTTAACATTTTGGTAAATTATCTCGGTACGGAATATGAATTGAAAGCACGTTTCGAGCCATGGGGTTATACTCATCGCATCGTCGCGCTGGTTGGTGAGAATACATTTGTTTTTGAACCGGATGAAGAAGGTGGTTATAGGGCGTTAGCAGATAAGCTTTCAACAAACACGTCCACTGATGCTGGATTATTGCAGGCTGTTTCTGACCAACTTGTCAAGCTTAGCAATTAATAATTTAGAAATACGTTTGTTCGGCAAAACTATTTTTTGCTTTCTTCAATATTGTCGCTACCTTCATTGCAGGGAGCAAGCTCCGCAGTTGTGAGTGACTGAAAGGCAAGGCAATAAATACAATAGACAAGTCAACAGCAAATTTTTTGTTAAACCGCTGGCAGGGTTGTCTTTAAACACTCTCGACAACTTAAAAGTCAAGCTGCTATTAACAAAAGTTGCTATGAAACTTGAGATCACTAAGATTTGCGCAGATTCTTTACGCGCATTTACCCAAAACAATTACGGAATTAAGCTTAAACCGACGCATGCACATGAATTGGTAGCAGCCTATTTTGGCTATAGTTCCCGCGCAGCGTTACTTGCAGATCAACAATGTCCGGTCAGTAACCTGAGCAGTGCGGATGTTCTTGTTCTTAACCCGTCGATTCCATTAATTGATCAACGCCTTAAAGATTTAGCAGATCTGCCACCAGGACTTCCGCCCGGCCACATCCTTGCTGAAGGAATTTACGCACCTATTGTAAACGATGAACTGTTTTCCGGTAAAATATGGCCTGGACTTCATGAGGCGGCAAGATCATTGGTAGAAGAACGTGCAGCGGAATTTAGGATGTTTGGAAATAATATTGGCGAAATGGATTGGATATCCGACATTGATATTAGAACAACTGATACAGGTGCAGCGATCAGCGTTGTTTTTGATTATCCGACTAACTCCGCAAAGGCTCAAAGGTATTCTAAGGTTGAGATCACACTACCCAGGATCGCGGGTATTATAGGCTTTGCAAAACAGGAAGTTAAACCAATTTTCTATTATGGGCATACGACCGATCCGGACTACCGGTTAAAATTTGGAATTGATTAACATTCGAAAAATCTAATCTTGAACAATCCCCTTACTGTGTTGTAAGGGGATTTTTTTTAGGTGTCACTTTCAAATTAACTGATTTATGGTATAGATCAGACGGGTTGTTTGATTGAAATAAAGCTTCTCTTGGCTGTCCCTTGCGGCCAGGCTTTACACTATATCTTTTCCATGAAAAGGATGCCGTTTCAATCCCTGACAGGTAAACTGTTATAAATCCCTTGCAATAAGATCCGCTACTGCATTTTTGCCCGCGCTGCAAAAGCATTCGCCATCCGACAAAACTGCATCAAATTCCTATTAAGAGCATCTTTCAGGACTTCACTCGTTTACCCGCTCCATTTCATTACGCCGGGAAAAGCTTCGCTTGCCTTCACTCTGCACTTAAAAGACTGCTAAATATCTGATGCTTTTAAGATGCTATTTTCCAAAGAAAACGGACAAAAGCGGCGTCAAGATCGGTCAGCCCGGTCGTACGAACGCATAATGTCCTTCGCTATGCTGCGGCCACCCTTCGGGACTTATAGTTCTCCCGCCCAGCCTTTACGACCGCCTTTTTGACTTTCTTTTTTACCGTTTTTTCTTTTGAAAAATAGCTTTTAAGGGAAGTCTTCGGGAAAAGAGGGAAACGAAAAATAAATTTTTAACCCTTTAAAATCTTTTAAGATGAAAACAGCAGAAAAAAATGCGAACAGTGTACAAGGTGCAGCAGCAAAAGCAAACGAAGCGAACAGAACCCAAAACCGCCCAAGTCTGACAGGCAAAGAAGCTAAAGAACATGCAAACACTACAGATGAAAAGCCCGCCGAAAATTCACAAGCTGCGGAAGCTGCGCCTGCCCAGGCTGCGACCAGTGGCACCGCTACAGTGGATAACCAACCCGTTAACCCTGCAAACTTACCAGCAACCGAAGAAGTGAAAGACGAAGTGCAAACTGAGCCCATTAAAACAGAAGAAGTAAGATTTGAGCCTAAAAAGTTTGCGCTCAATTTAGAACAGACTCTAAAATCGGTAAATGACCTGCACCGCTTGTCTATTCAGCGTTTAGCGCTTATAGCCCGTATCAAGACCTTAGAGGATTTTGAGGTACAACTACAGGAAGAAAATGACGAACTGGAAAGCAACCCTTACCAAGGCTGCAAACTCATTATTCAGGATGATAAACGCCGTGAATTCGTGACCAACACGCCAAACCTTATCCGCATGGTGGCACAGTTCATTTTTGATGCCTGCCATGAAAAACTGGCCGACATTGAGGCAAACATTGTTTTTCCGAACGCCTGAACAAGTATTGCTCCCGGTGTATAGCCGGGGGCATTTTTAAACCTCATTAAAACAGCAACTCCCATGTACGAGCAATTTATAGAACTGACCGACCAGATTTTTTGGGAAGGTTACGCCGAACAGTTGGCGCAGGAGAACCCCTCACAGTTTCAAATGGAATTCAGCGATTTTTTGAACACCTATCAATTTTAGGACAATGGAAGACAAGATTTTTTTATTGGTGAAAGTGACCATCCAAACCACACACCCTAGCATACACGATGCTATCACGGAACTGCAAACCAGCACCGTTGAAGTAGTGAGCACGACAAATGTAGAAGTGTTACAAACCGAAATCATCCCATTAAATACAAAAACCTCTAAAAATTAAAGCAATGGCACATCAGATAAATTTCAATCAAAGAACAGGCAAACACAGCTTTATGAGTGTAAAGGAAAAAGCCTGGCACGGTTTAGGGCAGATTATTGACCGTTACCCGACCAGCAGCGAAGCAATACAGCATGCAGGTTTGGACTATATCGTAGAAAAACGCCCTTTGTTCACGTATGACACCGCTAACCACTTAGGCGAAGGCAGCGACGATATTGTAATACCTGAAATTTCAATACCTAATTTTTTTGCCACCGTCAGGGCAGACACCGAGCAGGTTTTAGGGGTGGTTGGCAATGATTATGAAGTAGTACAAAACCGTGATGCTTTTTCATTCTTTGACGCAATCGTCGGAGGGGGCGATGGTATTTTATACGAGACCGCAGGCGCATTAGGAAACGGCGAAAGGGTGTTTATTACTGCCAAGCTGCCCGATTATATCCGTGTTGGCGTGAAGGATTGGATAGAGCAATACCTTTTTTTAACCACTTCACACGATGGTTTAGGTAGTATAACCGCAGCATTTACTCCAATTAGGATCGTTTGCAACAACACGCTTAACGCAGCCATGCGTAACCATTCAGGAGCAATTAAGATACGGCATACCGCATCTGCTGCCGAACGATTGAAGCAAGCTCATACGCTCATGGGCATCAGCCGTGAGTTGAGCCATGAAATGGAAGGCTTGTTTAATCAGTGGGCAAAAGTCCGCATTACTGACAGTGAAATAAAAAAGCTGATACAAATCGCTATGGCGCCTAATAAAGAGGTTTTAGGACATTTAGCGGATGGCAAGTTTGATCAGCTATCAACCCACTATACAAACATTGTTGACAGCGTTTATGAATACGCTTTAGGCAGCCCAACCCAACAAATTGACACGACCGCAGGAACAGTGTTCGGCGCGTATAATGCGGTAACGGGTTATTTCCAAAACGTACGCAGTTTCAAAAGCGAGGAAGCAAAATTTAAATCGATCATGGACGGCACGGCTAAACAAAGGGCGCAAACCGCTTTCAACCTTTGCCGTGACTTTGCTGCTCATGGCGGTGAAGCTTTAATTTACAACTAAGTAACGAATAAGGGGGAGCAATCCCCCTTGTTTTCAAAAATTGCCGGACGGCGGGCTTTCGCCCGCCCGTTTGAGGACGCCCCCTGTTTTCGGGTCATTGATGATTTTGGTGAAAACAGGGGGTGGTACATCGCCTATGACTTGTTAATCTCCGACGCGGGTATCTCCACCGCATATCTCATCGACTCCGCGTAAAACTTTTCAGTACGCTCCCTGGGCTCGCCTTTGACCAAAAATCTTCGATCTTTTAACATGAAATGAAATTCAGCTCCGTCAAAAATAAAGATCTTAGTTTGCAGGAAATTTTCTGCTTCTTCAAGATTATCAAAATCGGTACGGCATACAAAAAAGCCGCCTGGTGAATGATAAAAGACTGAATATGTGGTTGCAGCCATAGTGAAGGTTTTAGGCTAAGATCGGATTTTTTATTAGTTTGCCGCATTCTTAGCCGAACTTACGGCTAATTGTGATAAGGTTTCCTCTAAAAAACTCTTGCCGCTTTAAAATTTCATGAGGAAAAGCATGGGCAAAAAAATATATATTTGAGATCAACAAAGCTGCATTCGCAGCTTATTGTGATAAGGTTCCTCTAAAAAACTCTTGCCGCTTTAAAATTTCATGAGGAAAAGCATGGGCAAAAAAATATATATTTGAGATCAACAAAGCTGCATTCGCAGCTTATTGTGATAAGGTTTAGGTAAAGGTCTTCAGCAGCGAGTGCATGGAGACCTTTTTTCTTAAAGCTCTAACCCTTCCTGAAAAATAATCTGCATGTAAATCAAAATAATTTTTATTTAAGTAATTGCTTAAATACTTATATTCGTATCTTGATTTCAAGTTATGAATACATGTAGCAGGATTTTTGCTGATGAAGCACAGATCAACAATTGTAAGGAGGTACTCCAAACGAAACAATCAGTTTTCACGGAGCTGACTCAGGTGTTATCATTAACCGCTAATGAGGCACGGCTAAAAATATTATTCCTGCTCCATTTGGAAAATGAGCTTTGTCCATGTGACCTCAGTGATATATTAGGGATGACCATTCCTGCGGTCTCACAGCATTTACGCAAGCTGAAAGACGGAGGCATCATCAAGTTCCGAAAAAGCGGTCAGACGATTTTCTATTCGCTTACCAACGCAGCAGGATTGCTTCCGCTATTTAATTTATTACGAGCACCTTTAAAAGAATCAGTATGATAAGCGCCAATGTAAATAAGAGTTGGGTACCCGGAGTGATTGCAGCGTTTGCAGCATCGTTATGTTGTATCACTCCTGTTATAGCCTTTTTAGGAGGCATCAGCAGTATAGCCTCGTCTTTTGCCTGGATAGAACCGGCGCGACCGTACCTTATCGGTTTAACCGTCGTAGTATTCGCATTTGCCTGGTATCAGCAATTAAGTAAGAAGGCCAAAACAGTTGAATGTGATTGTGAGGCAAAACCTGCATCGTTCTGGCAATCCAAAAAGTTCTTGCTTATTGTTACTATACTTTCCGCTGTCCTGATTGCCTTTCCATATTATTCGTCGTTCCTGTACGGTTCGCCAAAGCAATCGGCGGTACCGTTGAGCCAGCAAAGTAACATCCAATGGGCCAAGTTTACAGTTAAAGGAATGGGCTGCGCTGATTGCACAAGGCATATTGATGGCGAGTTATCCAAGATACCCGGCGTTATGAAGGCAACCACATCATTTGAGAAGGCCACGACAACGGTTGGATACGATCCAAAGAAAACCTCGGCAGATAGCCTGAAAAAGAAAATTGACCAGATCGGTTACCGCGCAACCATCACACAAACAAAATAACATGGTTAAAGAAATTCAATTACAATCGGTACTGACGTGTCCTCAATGCGGGCACAAAAAAGAAGAAACAATGCCCACCGATGCTTGCCAGTACTTCTATGAATGTGAAAACTGCCATGCATACCTAAAGCCGGTTGCCGGAGACTGCTGTGTATTCTGTAGCTATGGGACCGTTAAATGTCCGCCCATGCAACAAGGTTCATCTTGTTGCGGTTAAAATCCGTAAAAAATAAGTTTCCTCTGCGTTCTTTGTGAACAAGCCTGGGTGCTATCTACAGATTTGGCAGCTTAGGTTTCAGACTATTTGTTCTATTACCTTTTCCGTCCTTTTAGTGTGTTGAATGCTCAATTGCGTTGGGGCCATGATAGCTGCGCGTTATAATACAACGTTGCTTTTGCCTGCAAGTCAACAAAGTGAGCAATCCCTTTTTCTTTGTACAACGTTAATGTTTCCAGCGTTTTGTAAACCACTTTAAGTAACCGTCTTGCAACAGCCATGATAGCTTTCTGCGCTTTCATTCGTTTACGGAGTTTATCGAATAACGCATGCCAATAAGAATCCTTCATGCGGACAGCCGCCCATGCTGCACTAACCATTGCTGTGCGTAGGTACGTGTTACCTTTTTTGACGCCGGTAGCTTTTCGCTTACCAGCACTTTCATTGTTACCTGGTGCGATTCCGCACCAGGCGGTAAAATGATCAGCAGAAGGGAAACGAGTCATGTCCTTGCCTGCCTCACTTAATATGATCTGAGCTGACTTCACGGCTATGCCGCTTATGCTATCTAAACATTCTACCGCTTGTGCGTAGTGCCGGCTGATAATATTATCTATCAAAGCGTCTAACCTGACTATTTGCTTCTGTACGTGATCATAGTCTTGAAGCAGCATCTGTAGTTGAATCAAATGATGTTCCTGCAAGGTGCCTTCCAGCGCCATAGTCAGGCGATCCCTCTTTTGTTTGATCTGACCCCTCGAACAGTTCAGTAATACTTCCTTGTCTGTAATACCTTTGGCAAGAAGGCGAATGATGTCCATTGCTGTTTTGGTATGGATTGTGCTGATAACTGACCGGAGTTTAATGTTATTGCTTTCCAATATCTTCAAAAGCCGGTTTTGTGTCTTAGTCTGCTGCCACGTATAAAACAACCGGCTGCGGCAGTAATCACGTAAAATACGCTGATCGCAATCCGGCATAAAACTCGCACGAACCAAACCATGTAATAACAGTGTGCAGAGCCATCGGGCATCTTTTCGATCTGTCTTGCGTTTGGGAATTTGTTTAATGTGAACCGGGTTTGCAACAGTAACATTGATACCTGCTTCGGTAAGGATGGAATATAAACTCATCCAGTAAATACCCGTGCTTTCCATGAGGCAGTGCTCCACTTCGTTCCGAATCAGCCAATCTCTAATATCTTTAAGCTCACACGTAAAAGTGCCAAACTCTTTTAGCTCCTGACCGCCGCCATCTTTAGATGAAATAAACCCGACGATCTTGTCTTTGTGCATGTCCAGTCCGCAAGCCTTTTCCAGTTGCGGCATGATATGAACATCTGTGTTTGTTTCCTTTCTCATAAGTATCCTCTTTTTTAGAAGCTACCTTTTTATGAGCCTGGATGTTTTTTCAAATCATATCACTTAGGTTGAAAGCCCCTGCAGCGAGTGCGAAGGGGCTTTTATTTTATATCTTTCGGCAATGATAGGTATCTGCAAACTTTGCCTTAAGGAGAAAGAACTGATCAAACGCTCCCACATCTTTCCGAACTTTATGTATCGGGGCATTCCTAACGAAAAAGGCCAGATCCATGTGGTAAACTCCGATTACCCGTACCAGCGCAAAACTGTACAGTCAGGTGCTCATGAACGTTACATTCTTTGCGCCACCTGTGATAATGAAGTTTTAGGAAGCCTGGAGCGATATGCCAGTAATGCCCTTTATCGTCAGCCTTATCTAAAAGAAAGCAAAGATTTTAAACACTTGCACCTCAAAGCTGATATAGGTGCTGTTGAATGCCTGAATGTCAATTACCATAAATTTAAGCTTTTCCTATTATCGCTGCTTTGGCGTGCTAGTATTGCGGACGATGGATTGTTTGTCAACTTTAAGTTACCGCCCGATGCCGCGGAATTTGTAAGAAGAGCCATATACGAAGATGATGTGGTCGACGAAACGGTATTTCCCTGCATTCTGTTAACATGTGACACGGCGAAGGTGCAAACTGATTATGTGGGTGTTGATGCCTCTAAACAAGGTATCGTGAAATTCTATATCAATGAATTTGCTTATACCTTTTACCTTGATCCTAAAAGGATCGATGACGAGGTGATGTTTTTTACCATTAAGATGGATCAGCCGATGCGGATCATGAAAGTTTCCAAAAGGACATGGTATCAGATACGATTCTCGATTGCGGCGGCACTGGCGAATGCAGCACGAAAGAACCGTTAAAATTATATTTATCGTCGTATGATATTGCCACACGTTTAACAAAAATTAACATTTACATGAATTGATCGATTGGGAAAGCTCGACTTTATGACTTAAGTTTGTAGCCCATGAAGTATGTGGCGATCCTTTTTAGTTTTTACCTGACCTTGCTGGCAGTTTTGCCTTGCAGGGATAGTGATGACTTTGGGGATCTCGTCAAAACACATACAGTTGTAACCAAAAGTCATTCCGCAGATGAAAAGGCTGGTAAGGAAACCTGTACTCCCTTTTGTACGTGTGCCTGCTGTTCGACCGTCAGGACCATCACACCTTACCACCCTGTTATAGGCATTTTTATGCAGGAGGTTCAACAAACTTTTGGTGAGCCTGATGTCCCTGCCTTACTTACGCAGAGCGTATCTGTCTGGCAGCCGCCTCAAATAGCTTAATACGAATCTTATTTATTTACTCCGTTACGGTTAGCAACCATGCTATGCTGTAAAGGCTCGTTCGTATTAATCTAATAATCCATGTTTGATAAAATCATTGCGTTCTCGATCGGCAATAAGCTGGTCATAGGAGCTTTTATAATATTACTGGTAGCCGCAGGCGTTTTTTCACTAAGCCGGTTACCTATTGATGCGCAGCCTGACATCACTAATAATCAGGTACAGATCATCACACAGGCACCCACCCTGGGTGCTCAGGAAGTGGAGCAATATATCACGGCGCCCATCGAACTGGCTATCGCCAATGTACCAAAAGTCATTGAAAAGCGGTCTATTTCTCGTTCCGGCTTGTCGGTGATCACCGTCGTATTTGAAGATAATGCCGACATCTATTGGGCACGTCAGCAGATCAGCGAGGGGTTAAAAGAAGCTGAGAGCCAAATTCCTAAAGATACAGGTGAACCCACGTTAGCACCGATCACTACCGGCCTCGGCGAGATCTATCAGTACGTCATTCATACTAAACCAGGCTATGAAGGCAAGTACTCCGCAACTGATTTACGCATGATGCAGGACTGGATCGTCCGAAGGCAACTGGCAGGAACACCGGGGATCGCCGAGATCAGCGGCTGGGGCGGCTATGTCAAGCAGTACGAAATTGCCATTGATAATGAACGGCTGAACAGCCTGGATATTACCATTAGCGATATCTACACGGCACTGGAAAAAAACAACCAGAATACTGGCGGCTCCTACATCGAGCAGCGCAGCAGTGCTTATTTTATCAGAGGATTGGGACAGGTCAAATCCCTGGACGATATTGAACATATCGTGGTCAAGAACCGCGAGGACGCCCCGGTGGTGATCGGCGATATCGCCAAAGTGCAGTTCGGCAGCGCGAACCGTTATGGAGCCGTAACGCGTAACGGGCAGGGTGAAGTCGTAGCAGGCGTTGCCCTCATGCTGAAAGGCGAAAACTTCAACGAGGTCATTAAGCGTGTCAAAGAGCGTATGGCACAGGTGCAAAAGTCCTTGCCTGAAGGCGTGGTCATTGAACCTTTTATTGACCGTACCGAGCTGGTCGGCAGGGCTATCGGCACCGTCGAACGCAACCTGATTGAAGGAGGACTGATCGTTGTGTTTATCCTTGTGTTGCTCTTAGGGAATCTACGTGCAGGGTTGGTTGTGGCGTCGGTGATACCATTGGCAATGTTGTTCGCTGTTACCATGATGTACCTTTTTGGCGTTTCCGGCAACCTGATGAGCCTGGGTGCAATTGACTTCGGGCTGATCGTCGACGGGGCCGTCATCATCGTGGAAGCGATCGTTCACCGGATTACTGAATCTAACCGCTTCCGGGGCGTTGAGGCATTGAATCAAAAAGAAATGGATGGCGAAGTTTACGAGGCCGCCTCGCAGATCCGTCACAGTGCTGCTTTCGGTGAAATTATCATCCTGATCGTTTACCTGCCGCTGTTTGCGCTGGTGGGTATCGAAGGCAAGATGTTCCGGCCCATGGCGGAAACGGTAGCCTTCGCCATTTTGGGTGCTTTTATTCTGTCTTTGACCTATGTACCGATGGCCAGTGCTTTGTTTTTGAGCAAGAAAACACGTCACAAGCGAAATATTTCAGACCGTATTATCGACGCATTGCACCGCGTTTATACCCCGGCGCTGAATGCGGTTTTGAAAGCCAGGAAGCTCACTGTCTTTCTTTCTGCCGTATTGTTAGCCGTTGCCTTCTGGGCGTTCGCTAAGATGGGTGGTGAGTTTATCCCTACGCTGGAAGAGGGTGACCTAACGGTAGAGATCGCTATGATGCAGGGAACTTCGCTCAGCCAGGTGGTGGAAACTTTCAGCAAAGCGGAAAAGCTATTGAAAAGCAAGTACCCGGAGATCAAACAAGCCGTAACGCGCATCGGCAGCGCCGAAGTACCCACTGACCCGATGCCGTTTGAGCGCGGGGATATGATGCTTTCAATGAAACCCAAAGACGAGTGGACTTCGGCAGGTGACCGCACGGAAATGATGGAAAAGATCGAGCAGACCTTAAAAAACATTCCCGGTATCAATGTGGAAGTCACCCAGCCTATGCAGATGCGCTTTAACGAACTGATGACCGGTATCCGTCAGGATGTGGCCATCAAGATCTTCGGGGATGATCTGGACGTGCTCTCTGCACAAGCGGATAAAACAGCCAAACTGATCACCAGCGTCAAAGGCGTCAGTGAACCGATCGTCGAAAAGGTTAGCGGGCTGCCGCAGGTTGCTGTTACCTACGACCGCCATAAGATAGCCCAGTACGGGCTGAATATCGAGGATGTCAATACCGCGTTAAGCACTGCTTTTGCAGGCCGTGTGGCTGGCGTGGTGTTCGAGGGCGAAAAGCGCTTTGAGATCGTGCTTCGTCTGAGCCGGGAACTGCGGGCCGATATCACCAATATCGAAAACCTGTACATTCCGCTGCCAAGCGGCAGTAAAGTGCCGCTGAGCCAGGTGGCCTCGATCCAAATTGAAGATGCTCCTTCGCAGATTAGCCGCGAGGATGGTAAGCGCAGGATCTATGTTGGCTTTAACGTGAGAGGCCGTGACGTAGAAAGTACGGTTAAGGAAATTCAGCAGCTATTGAGCCAGAAACTGAAAATGCCTGCCGGATATTATACGACCTATGGCGGTCAGTTTCAAAACCTTCAGGAAGCGAAAGGCCGTTTGGGAATTGCTGTTCCGGTAGCACTGCTGCTGATCCTCATTCTGCTGTTTTTTACGTTCCGTTCAATCCGCGAAACGCTCCTGATCTTCTCTGCGGTGCCGTTATCGGCGGTGGGCGGCGTAGCGGCTTTATACCTCAGAGGTATGCCATTCAGTATCAGTGCAGGCGTTGGCTTCATCGCACTCTTCGGTGTTGCCGTACTTAATGGTATCGTACTGATCGGGTATTTTAACCAGCTCCAGGCCGAAGGCATTTCGGATATCGTGGAACGTGTCAAAAAAGGTACACAGGTTAGGTTAAGGCCGGTCATCATGACGGCATCAGTTGCTTCGCTCGGCTTTTTGCCGATGGCGATATCTACTACAGCCGGTGCCGAGGTACAAAGACCACTGGCAACCGTAGTGATCGGCGGGCTGATCTCCGCCACGTTGCTCACGTTACTGGTACTGCCCGTACTTTATATTCTTTTTACAAAAAACCATCCACCGAAACCGGATAAGGCTATGCCATTGTCACCCAAAATAGTAACCATCTTCGTGCTGCTGGCAGGCAGCTTGTTTGCTACACAGACTATACAGGCGCAGGATACTAAGCCGCTTACTTTAATGGAAAGTATCCAAACTGCTATCCGGAATAACCCGAACCTAAGGAGGTCAACCCTCGAAATAAGCCAGAACAGGGCTTTGCAGGGTACAGCCTTTGATCCCGCCAAAACGGACATCACGCTGACGCAAGACCCTACTTCGGGCGGCAACATTGATAACAGCTTAGGCATCACGCAGAGCTTTGCTTTCCCGACCGTTTACAGCGCACAGGGCAGGGTGCTGAAAGCGCAAACCGCCCTGAGCGAAAAAGCGAAGGCCCTTACGGAAAGGGAACTCGTGAAGCAAGTCACACTGGCTTACTACCAGCTTCGGTATGCGCAAAATAAGTTACGGCAACTGGGCAGCCAGGACAGTCTGTATAAGCGGTTCTCCGAGCGGGCAGCGCTGCGCTATAAAACCGGGGAAACCTCCTACCTCGAACAGCTATCAGCGGTAAATGCCTACAGGGAGATCGGGGTGTCCAAAAAGCAGGCGGAAGCGGATGTGTTAATCGCCAGGCAGGAACTGAGGCAACTGCTCAATATTAATGAGCTGCCACAGGTAACGGAAAGCACGTTGGAAAAGCTGAGGTTTGCGCCACAAGATAGCCTCAGCACTGATGGCCATCCGCAGCTAGCCTATTACCAGCAGCGCAGCACGCTGGCTGACGCACAGCTTCAGGCCGAAAAAAGCAAGTATTTGCCGGACCTGACATTGGGTTACCGGCAGCAGCTCCTGGTCGGTGCATTCAATCCGGCAGGCATCAACCGTAATTATTTCCCCGGCACCCGTATCGGTGGTTTTGAGATCGGTGTGGCCGTTCCGCTTTTCTTCGGGGCGCAGAAAAGCCGGGTAAAAGCTGCACAGGTCGGCCAGCAGATCGCTCAGGCCGAGCAGCAGAATGCGACCCTTGTACTGACGAAGCAATATAGCCAGGGCTTGCAGCAATTAGCCAAGTTTGACGAGGCGCTTCGCTACTATGAAGAAGCGGGATTGAAGCAGGCAGCCGAGCAAATCCGTATCGCCCAGTTTGCCTACAGCAAAGGCGAGATCGGTTACGTCGAGTTCATTCAGAACATGACGCAGGCCATGAACACCAGGCTGAGTTATCTGTCTGCGTTACGCGACTATAACCAGGCCGTTATTGAACTCAATTATTTGACCTCCAGCGAAAAATTATAATGAATACATTGATAATTAAAAAATTTCAACTTGGCTTGGCTGCGATGTTTGCTGCATTGCTAATGTTCACGTCTTGCTCGCAGCAGCCGAAAACCGGGGACAACGAAGAAGCCAAAAGCGAAAAGCCAAAAGCTGCACCCGAAGGCGTTACACTGACGCAAAGCCAGCTCGACGCCGTTGGTATCCGCCTGGGCAGTATCGAACAAAAAAATCTAAAGTCAGTGGTAAAAGCCAGCGGCCAGCTTGAAGTACCGCCGCAAAACAAAGCCGAGGTAACGCTGCTGATGGGCGGCGTTGTCAATCAGGTGTTTGTTCTGGAGGGGCAGCATGTTTCTAAAGGGCAGAAACTGGCCACCATTGAAAACAACCAGCTCATACAGTTGCAGCAGGATTATATGGCGGCGTTATCCAGCCTGTCTTATGCGGCCAAGGAGTACGAGCGCCAGCGGGAATTGAATGAAGCCAATGCAGGCACCGGTAAGATCTACCAGCAGTCGCAAACTGCCTTACAAAACGAGCAGGCCAAAGTTTCTGCGCTCAGCCGCCAGCTCCGGCAGGTGGGCGTTAGCCCGGAAAGTGCCGCCCATGGCAGGTTTATCACGCAGATACCCGTATACGCGCCTATCAGCGGCACTATAGGTAAGATCGTGATCCAGACCGGCTCCTACGCGGAACCAGCCAGGCCGCTAATGAACATTATTGATAACTCGAAAGTGCATTGTGACTTGGTGGTCTATGAAAAGGACCTGTTTAAAGTAAAGGCGGGCCAGCAGGTAAGCTTTATCCTCACCAATCAAAACAATCGCGAGATCACCGGGAAAATTTACGGCGTAAACCAGTCCTTTGAAAACGAAAGCAAGGCCATTATTGCACACGCAGTGATCGAGCAGGCGGCCAAAAATAACCTTATCCAGGGTATGTATGTATCGGCATTGATCGACGTGGGCAAGCAGGAGGCTACAGCCGTTCCAACTGAGGCTGTTATCAAAACCGGTGGCAAGGAATATATTTATTATCTGGTTAGGGTCGCTGAACGTTCTGGCGCAAAAGAAAAATCAGAAACGGACGAAGAAGATACATCCGGTAAATCTTATGTTTTTGAAAAAGCAGAGGTAGTGACCGGCGTAAGCGATTTAGGGTATACTGAAATTAGATTGGTGAAGGCCTTGCCAAAAGATATCAAGATCGTCACCAAAGGTGCCTTTTACATTCTTTCCTCTGAGAACGCTACCGGCGACGAGGAGGAATAATCTAACAAAAGAGAACAGATGCGAATAGTGATCATGATATTGCAATTTGTGGCCGGAATGTCCCTCCTGGTGCTGGTGCATGAGCTGGGGCACTTTTTAGCCGCAAAGGCATTTGGTATACGGGTCAGGAAGTTTTACCTGTTTTTTGATGCCTGGGGGTTGAGATTGTTCCGGTTTCATTTTAAAGGAACAGAATATGGGATAGGCTGGCTGCCGCTGGGCGGCTATGTGAAAATGGCAGGGATGCTAAGTAACCATGAAGATGAGGAAGGTCATGAAGGTACTTTTGCGCACCGCAGGTACCATAACAAGCCGGTATGGCAGCGGATCATTGTGATGCTCAGCGGCATTCTCATGAATGTCTTGCTGGCGGTTGTCGTATTTACCGGCCTGACGCTAAGATACGGTAAAGGGTCTGTTGCCACGCTTGGACAGGAATACCGGATCGAACCGGGTAAATTGGGTAAACTCGCTGGCCTTGAGGCAGGCGATCAGCTGGTCGCTGTTGACGATGAACCCCTGGTGGATGAAGAAGAACTGACAAGCAGCCGCCTGATACGCGGCAAAACAGTCCTATCCGTAATACGGTCAAAAGGCAAAGAGCGGGTACATTTGCATATCGCCGTTCCACCGCAAGTGATGCAGACGATCGCTGATGAAGGCATGACCGATTTCTTTTCGGTCAATGCAGACTATAAAGCGGATTCCGTGCTAACCAATCTTAATTTGTACGGCACCAAAGAATTCAAGCATACCGGAATTTTCACGATCAACGGGGATTCAATACATTCCTATGAGGAATTCCAGGTCCGTTTACAAGAGAATAAGCAGCGTGAATTGTATGTCACGGTCATTCATGATGGTAAGACGATGCGGCTCCGGGCGCACCGGGACAAGGACGGTCATATCGGCTTTAGTCTGAACAGTAAAAAGCCTGCTTACCGGCGCGGGCCTGTTTCGGTAGCGGGGTCCATCGCAACCGGTACAACACGTACCTTGACTTCTATATCGGATAATGTAAAGGGGTTCGGGCAGATGCTTTCGGGCGAGGTCAAGATGAAAGAAGCGCTGAACGGGCCGGTTAAAATTGCGACCATGTTTGGCGAACACCTCGAATGGAAGCGCTTTTGGAGCCTGATTGCCTTGCTTTCGATCGGCATTGGCTTTATCAATGTGCTGCCAATACCATCACTTGATGGCGGCCAAATTTTCCTGGTAGCCATTGAAGGCCTTCGGGGCAGCCCTTTTAAGCCGGAGACTTTGCAGCGCATACAGATCACCGGCTTTTTGATCCTGATGGTGATCGTGGTTTTAGTTTTTTATAATGATATCCGCAGTCTGGTGTAGGCCGCAAGAGCATAGCAAACAAATTTGTAGACATTCACTTAATTTAAGATAATGGAAAACGAGCAATACCAGGTTGATGGTAAAGAACATACCGGAAAGCCTTCTGAAAACCGGCCGATCGCAGTGAATAATGAGCGGGCACACCAAGCCGACCAGCACGCCGCAAAGGAGCATGATCATGACGAGGAAGATGAGACGCTGAACCTGACGGAAGCGCCCGAGGAATCGGAAAGCTGGCTGAGCCACTGGCCGCTGCTAACCGCTCTTTTGATCCTGGTCGTGATGCTGACGCTGGAATATGGATTCAAGTGGCAGCCACCGTTTCCGGTGAATCTGATCGTTTTTTTAATTGCCTTCGGACTGTCCGGCTATAACGTACTGGGCATGGCCTGGCGCAAGGCAAAGCACTTTGACTTCTTTAATGAGTTTTTCTTGATGAGCGTGGCTACCATTGGGGCTTTCGGCATTGGGTCGTACAGCGAGGGCGTCGCCGTTATGGTGTTTTATTCTATTGGTGAGTGGTTTCAGGATGCAGCGGTGAACCGCGCGAAAAAAAGCATCAAGGCACTGTTGGATATCCGGCCGGATAAGGTAACGGTGATGCGTGAGGGAAAGCCTATAGAGGTTGATCCGAAAAGCGTACAAGTGGATGAGATCATCCAGGTGAAAGCTGGTGAAAAGGTCGCCTTGGATGGCGAGCTTTCTTCGGATTCGGCCAGCTTCAATACCGCAGCACTGACGGGTGAGAGTAAGCCGGACACGAAGCGCAAGGGCGAAAAGGTACTAGCGGGTATGATCAACCTGGATAAGGTCAGCGAGGTTCAGGTTAAAGCTTTGTTCAAAGACAGCAAACTGAGTCAAATATTGGAAATGGTGCAGGATGCCACCGCGCGTAAGTCGCAGACCCAGCTCTTCATCAGCCGTTTTGCCAAAATATATACGCCAATAGTCTTTGCTTTGGCCTTACTGGTATGTTTTGCACCTTACTTCTTTGTCGACAGTTATAACTTTCATCAGTGGTTCTATAGGTCACTGGTTTTCCTGGTGATCAGCTGCCCTTGCGCGCTGGTAGTGTCAATACCGCTGGGCTACTTTGGCGGTATCGGGCTGGCCTCACGAAATGGGATATTGTTTAAAGGTTCTAACTTTTTAGATGTCATGACGAAGATCGATACGGTCATCATGGATAAAACGGGAACCCTGACCAAAGGCGTATTTAAGGTGCAGGAAGTGAAAGCCGAAGGATTGAGTAATGATGAATTAGTGTGTATGGCAGCGGCTATTGAAGCCAATTCGACTCATCCTATTGCCAAAGCGGTGGTCGCTTATGCTGGCGATAAGGCCAAAGCTATCCAGGCAGAAAATGTCGAAGAGATCTCCGGCCATGGCTTGAAAGGCACGATAAACGGTAAAGTGGTGCTGGCTGGCAACGCGAAGCTTTTAAAGAAATTTAATATTGCTTATCCTGGTGAAGTGGATGGTTTGGTTGATACCGTTGTCGTACTGGCTGTGGATAACCAATATACGGGTTACATCACCATTGCAGACGAAATTAAAGAGGACGCAAAAGTTGCCATCGAGCGGATGCACAACCTCAAGCTGCAAACCGTCATGTTATCCGGAGACAAGCAAGCCGTCGTGGATAAAGTAGCTAAGTCGCTAAGCATAGATAAAGCATATGGCGACCTGTTACCAGACGGAAAAGTGGAAAAAGTACAGGGCTTTAAGGATGCTGGCAGCCGTATTGCTTTCGTAGGTGACGGCGTGAATGATGCGCCAGTCGTTGCGTTGGCTGATGCCGGTATTGCTATGGGCGGCCTGGGTAGTGACGCTACTATTGAAACCGCAGATATTGTCATTCAGAATGACCAGCCTTCTAAAATCACCACAGCTATCAATGTCGGTAAAATAACGAGCCGTGTTGTTTGGCAGAATATTACGATTGCCATGCTTGTGAAGGTGGTCGTCCTCGTATTGGGTGCAGGAGGGGTCGCCAACCTTTGGGAAGCAGTAATTGCCGATGTAGGCGTCGCCCTGCTGGCAATTCTGAACGCAGTAAGAATACAGCGAATGAAGTTGTAAGAAATAGGTTTTGCTTAAAGATGAAGCTGACTCAGCTTCATCTTTAAGCACTTAACGGGTGTAATTACTTCTGCATTCCTGCCATAGCATTACCGCCCTGTTTCAACACCAGTTCACTATAGATCAGATAGGCGCCGGTTGCAGCAATGGTCTCGCCAGCACTTAGCCCGTTCACAATTTCAATTGTCCGTTCATTTTCTATGCCGGTTTTTACCATGCGTGGTTCAAACGTATTCTTCGCTGTTTGTACGAAAACCATACTGCCCTTCGCGTCACGAACCAGTGCATTTAAAGGAACAACCAATGCCTGTTGTCCTGTAGAGGGCATAGCTATTTGCACCTGCATGCCTGGCTGCAGCTTAAGCCCGGGGTTTTGAATAGTTGCCCGTATAACCGAAAGTTGCGTGCCAGCCTGTAGTTCCGGATTGATAAAGGAAACTTTAGCGGTAAGCGGCTGGTCTTCGCTTCCGGGGAGCAAGACTTTGATTTGCTGTCCCATTTTTACTTTACCGGCTTCTTCGGGATAGAGTTCGCCTTCCACCCATAGCTGATCCAGGCCTTCCAGGCTATACAGGGCAGTACCTTCTGCGACATATTGCCCCTCCGTCGCCTTTATTGCTGTAACGATACCACCAGCCGTGGCATACATGGTGATTCTTGCATGAACCTGGTGCGTCTTTTTGAGCTGTCGTATCTGTGCAGGCTTTAGTCCGTATAATGCCAGTTTTTTGCCTGCGGATTCAAGAAATGAACCAAACCGTTCGTTTTCATTTCCCATAGCTTTATACTGGTCCCAAGCCAAAAGAAATTCGTTTTCAAGCGTTAATAACTCCTCGCTGTACAGCTCATATAAGGGCTGACCCTGATTGATCCTAATACCGGTCTGTTTGACGAATAGTTTCTCAATTCTTCCTGCTGCACGTGCGCTGATAACCTCGTTTTGTGTAGTGTTGGCAGCCAGCCTCCCATTGATCAGTTGGCTTTGTCCCGAATAGCCTTTCCCAACTGTCATCATGGTAATATTTGCCAGTTCCAATTGGGCAGGGCTGAATTTTAAGGAATGAGCTTTGGTTTCATTATGCGCAACCGGAACGAGGGTCATCCCGCAGATCGGGCAGTCGCCCGGATGGTCCTTTATGACTTGCGGATGCATCGGGCAGGTATATTGCTGTTTAACTGCCGCATGTTCCGGGGCATGACCGCTGGCTATTTCCTGCCGATCACCTTGCTGCTGCTGGCAGGCGGTGAAAACGGCTGCAAGAAAGAACCCTGTTATTAATAATTTTTTCATTCCTTGTTTTCTTCTTTCGTTTCGATAAAACTTTCACTATCCACCAGGAACTGCGCGTTAGCAGCAACCTCATCGTTGGCTGCTAGTCCCCTTCGTATCTGTACCCAATTCAATACCTCTGCACCACCAGTGACCGGCACAGGTGAAAGTGCATGATTTTTTCTGACAAAAGCCACCCGACGTGTACCAAGGTCGAGCAAAGCCGATGATGGTATCCATAGACCAGGAATTGGCTTGCCCTCAACAGACGCTTTGATCAACTGACCGATGCGAAGGTTACGGGAACTGTTGTTTAAACTGATCCTGACTTTGGTAAAGGTTGATCCCTGATCGTAAAAAGGCTGAATGAGTTCGATGCGACCTTGTGTTTTTTTCCCGTCATCCGCAATCACCATGACCCTGGCGTTTTTGTTAAAGCTGGCAGCCTGCGACGTGGAAATATTGATTTCTGCCCAAAGTTCGCTTGGGTTAATAATGTTAAACAAAGTTTGACCTGCACTGACGTATCCGCCTTCCTGTAAGAGACCTGTTCCAGGCTGAGCAGTATTGATGGCAGCAGCACTTGTCGTGCCGCTGCTCATACCTCCACCGGAAGTGCCCATACCGCCACTGTTGTTCATGCCATCGTCTTCAGCCGTTGCCGCTGCGGCAGGCTGGTTCATGGCCCGGGGGGCTGGAGCAGACGCCCCCACCAAATAACCGGTATAAGGGCTGTATAACGGAAAACGATAGTATTCCCGTCCGGTTCGCATTAGGGTGTTGACCTGCTGGCTGGTTACGCCAAGTAATTTCAGCTTCTGAACGGCACCACTGATCAGCGATTGATTGTCTTTGTCTGTTTTCAGAATGTACAAAAGTTCCCGCTGGGCAGTCACAAGCTCCGGACTGTATATCTCAGCGACAAGCTGGCCTTTGCTTACCGGCTGATATTGATATTTCAGGTACAGTTTTTCTATTCTGCCTCCAAAGCGGGCTGCTACCACATTTTGCCTGCGGGTATCATAAGTGATCACACCCGGTGCAATGAGAGAGTCCTGCATCGTTTTTTCTTCCGGACTGATTATGTCAATATTAGACACCACGGTACCGTTAGGCGATTTGATCAACGAAGCCAGATCAGCAGGAACCTGTAAGGTATCTTTCTCGCTGCCAGATTTTTTGACTAAATCCATACCGCATATGGGGCAGCTGCCAGGATGGTCACTTACAACCTGGGGATGCATGGGGCAAGTATATTGCGCCGATTGGCTTTGCTGACCTTTCTGTTTCTTGGACTGATGGTTACAACTCACAAATATGAAGGCCAGTGTAGCGAGTAGAAGAAACGTCCAGCTAATTCTTTTCAATCTCTTTTTCATAATCTGCGGTCATCAAGTAATAAGCCTGTAATTCATCCAGATAATTCATCCGGTTCATATTGTAAGTCTCCCAAGAGGTCATAACCTGAGGCAGAGCAAGTGTGTTTTCTTCATAGGCGATCCTGTTGGCATCAAAGCTTTTTTGCAGGGCAGGTAGAATTTTTTGCTCGAAATTTTTTAAACGGCGTTGCATAGTCGTAATATCTGTTAACATGGAAGCAACCATGTTTTCTGTTTCAATCAGCATAGCCTGCCGCTCGTTTCTCATTGCCTCAATGCTGTATTGCATCGATTTAACCCCTGATTTGTACATTTTGGAAGACCAGGGCGCAATCGGTATGGATACCATCGCCATCGCCGTAAATTGTGTCGGCATCATCGGCGCTCTATTGAACATATTATCCAGGCGCAACCGGAAATCCGGTTTAGCTTCTGCTTTCATTGCGTCGATGTTCAAGTTCATCGAACTGATATTTTTATCCATTTGCCGCACAACGCTTTTTGCAGAACTTAGATAAGCTGTATCAGCAACAGCTACAGGGATAAATTTCAGTTGGTAAGCCGTGTCGATGGCAAATGCTGAACTGGCCGGACGGTTCATCAGGGTATTCAACTGATACATCTTTTTTCGCATATCCGCTTCTGTCATCAACTGCATGTTCTGTACTTCGGCAAGCCTGCCCTCGGCACTGTATACACTGCTCAATGTAGCTTTATTATACGGATAACGGATCTTTGCCAACTTATTCAGCGTGGTTAGGATGCGCTCATTTTCTTTCAGTACGCTCATTTTTTTACTGGCCACCAGCCAACCATAGTATAGTTTCTTCGCCTGTGTGCGAACGTCATTTAACGCTACGTTCCGGCCTTCCAGTTCAACAGCGGCTAAAGAATTTTCGTACGCTTGTTTTCGTCTGAGTTTGGCAGGATTGGTGATATCCTGTTCGGCGGAGAGCATCCATGCCCCCTTATCAGTTTCATCCATGACTTTTGTACCGGGGTACGGCGTCATCCAGGTGCCCGCACCTATCATCGGGGCCATCTGTGCCGTGGACCCCTGCGATTTGGCCACCTGGCTTTGAGCCCGGCTTGTATACGCCCGCAGGTTAGCGTTTTGCTGATCTATTCGGGCTATAATGGAATCCAGGGATAATATGTTCTGGCTGAAAGCAGCGGGTGCGCTCAGCAGAGATACGAAAACCAGAATGCTTTTTTTAATGCTTGACATCGTATACCTCCAATTTTCCAAACTTTTTTAGTTCGTATTCTTTTGTCATTAAAAATATCAGTGGTGTGACCAGCAAAATATGGGTGGAAGAGGTCAGTACGCCGCCGATCATTGGTAATACAATAGGTTGCATCACGTCGCTGCCAACACCGGTAGACCAAAGCACAGGAATTAGGCCGAACAGGGCTACACTTACGGTCATGATTTTGGGTCGCAGCCGTTTAGCTGCACCATGAATCACATATTCACGCAAATCGTCCCTGGTGATACTGTCTTTGGAGTTTCCTTTAACTTCCACCAGTTGCCGCATGGCATCATTGAGATAAATGACCATGACCACACCGGTTTCCACTGCTATGCCAAACAATGCGATGAACCCTACGGCCACTGCAATCGATAGGTTTACGCCATAGAAGTAAACCATGAATACCCCGCCAATGAGGGCGAATGGTATGGTGATCAGACTCAAAAAGGCTTCGCGGGCGGATTTGAAAGCGAGGTACAAGGCCAGAAAGATGATGATCAGTACCACAGGCAGGATGAGCAGCAGGGTTTTCTGCCCGCGGATCAGGTTCTCATACTGTCCGCTCCATTCAATATAATAACCTTTGGACAGGCTCAGGGATGCATTCAGTCTTTTAATTGCTTCATCGACCGTATTACCCAGGTCCCGTCCCCGGACGTTAAACATAACCGCCCCCCTGAGCAGCGCATTTTCAGAATTGATCATGGGCGGCCCATCCTCAAAGCGAATGTCAGCTACTTCGGAAAGTGGGATACTACCCATTGTGGCTGTTTGTACCGGAATGCGCTTAAAGCTTTCCAGGCTGTTGCGAAAGTCCTGGGCCAGCCTTACATTGACTGAGAAACGCCTGCGCCCTTCTACTGTCGTGGCTACCGGTGCGCCGCCAATGGCAGATTCTACAACTGTATTCACGTCGTCTACAGAAAGCCCGAACCGGCCCAATGCTTCGCGCTTGATATCCATCGTCAGATATTTCCCGCCCGTAACAGGCTCTACGTATAAGTCATTGACCCCTGGAATACCTTTCAGCAATGAACTAACCTTTTCGGAGGCTGCACTGATGGTGTCCAGATTTTGTCCATAGACTTTTACGCCTACGTCGGTGCGTATACCGGTAGAAAGCATGTTGATCCGGTTGATGATAGGCTGCGTCCAGCCATTAACCACGCCGGGAATTTGCAGCTTGCGGTCCAATTCTTCGATAATCTTCTTTTTTGTCATTCCGGGCCGCCACTGGTCTTTCGGTTTCAGCATAATGATCGTCTCAATCATACTAATAGGGGAATTATCCGTTGCGGTACTGGCTCGTCCTGCCTTACCAAGGACCTTGGCTACTTCGGGCTGCATGCTAATGATCTTGTCCTGCACCTGCAGAATTCTCTTGGCCTCTGTATTAGAAATATCAGGCAGGGTCACCGGCATAAACAATACGGATTGTTCGTCAAGTGGCGGAAAGAACTCACGCCCCATATTCAATAGCAGCGGAATGCTGATAAGCAGGGCAAGGACATTAATTCCTAAAGTTATTTTCCGGTTGCGCATACAGGCCCGGATTACCGGCTCGTACACGCGCTCCAATAATCGGTTGATAGGGTTGTGAGTGTCATCCTTAAACCTTCCCTTCATAAAAAAGGAGATGGTGACCGGTGCCAATGTGACGACGAGCAGGGCATCTATAATCAGGATGAACGTTTTCGTATAAGCCAGCGGGTGAAAGAGTTTTCCTTCCTGACCGGTTAGCAAAAAAACCGGCAAAAACGAGGCAATGATGATAATGGTAGAGTAAAATACACCACGCGATACCTGCTTGCAAGACCTTTCTATAATTTCAAGGCGCTCAGCGTTGCTGAGCCTGACATAATCATTAGTCCCTTTTTTAAAATTCGGCCACATCAGTTCTTATCTGTTTTTAGGTTTGCTTCTTTATTTAATTCTGCCTGCCTGACCGCGAGATTTTTATATGCATTCTCGGCCATGATAATACCGTTGTCGACAATAACGCCGATCGCCAGGGCGATTCCGGTCAGGGACATGATATTGGAACTGATATTCAGGGCATTCAATACGATAAAGCTGGCTGCAATGGTAATCGGAATCTGAATAATGATACTGACAGCGCTTCTCCAGTGTAGCAAGAAGATAATCACCACCAGTGAAACAACAATCATTTCTTCTATCAGCGTATGCTTTATCGAGTTTACCGATTCTTCAATCAGGCCGCTCCGGTCATAAACTATATTGAATTTCACGCCCTTTGGAAGGCCCTTGGCGACATCTTGCATTTTGGCTTTCACGTTGCGAATCACTTCGTCCGCATTTTCTCCGTACCGCATTACGACAATACCGCCTACTGCTTCTCCCTGGCCGTTCAGGTCAAATATGCCCAGCCTGGTTTCTCCGGTCATTTGTACAGTTCCAATATCACCGACCGTTACAGGTATGGAATTCCGTGAGGCAATGGGCAGGCGGCTGATTTGATCAATGGAATTCAGGTAGCCACTGGTTTTGATAATATAGCCGACATCACCCATTTCCAGTTTTCTGCCGCCAGCTTCGTTATTATTGCTACGAACAGCACGGATAACCTCCGGTAGGGATACTTTATAATAGTTAAGTTTGTTGGGGTTTACATTGACCTGGTATTGTTTCTGGAATCCGCCAAAAGAGGCGATCTCACTTACGCCCGGAACATTTTGGAGTCCAAATTTGACGTACCAATCCTGGATGGCACGCTGTTCCCCCAAATCGATCCCTGGCGCATCGAGCGTATACCACAGAATATGACCAACACCTGTACCATCAGGACCAAGTGTCGGCGTTACACCTTGCGGTAGTAACCGCGATGCGTAGTTAAGTTTTTCAAGCACCCTTTCCCTTGCCCAGTAAACATCTGTATTGTCATTGAAGATAATGTACACAAAGCTCATCCCGAACATGGAGGTGCCGCGTACATATTTCACCTGCGGTAAGCCTTGTAGATTGGTAACCAACGGATAAGTTACCTGATCTTCTATGATCTGCGGACTGCGCCCCATCCATTCAGTAAATACGATCACCTGGTTTTCGGACAAGTCAGGTATCGCATCAATTTTATTCTGTTTGACCGAGTATACACCCCAGCCAAACAGAATTAATGCCACCAGCAAGACCAGAAACCGGTTCCTCATCGAAAAGGAAATCAGTTGATCTATCATATAATTAGTGCATATGGTTCATGGAATTACTTTGTTTACCCGGCGCTTTGGACGTTTCTTTTTTCACCAGATTCATGCCGCATTTGGGGCATTTACCCGGCTTAGCAGCAATGACGTCGGTATCCATTGGGCACGTATACTGTACCTTAGCAGTATCGGCCTTCTGTGTTTTTGCTTTTTTCTGAGCAGGTAATTGTTGAGCGGCAAATAAATTTGAAGCAGAAACGGTTAACGACAGGGCAATTACAAATAGCTTTCTCATTGTTGAAGAATTATTAAAAATTATTAAAAGGGTTTGAAATCATTGGGTGCGATAAGCCAAAGCCATCCCTGCAGAACATAAAGCAGCATGGTTGCTGTAGCCGACATGGCATACAAGCATTTTCAGGAAATCGCAGGCGTGAGGGAACTTCTCGAATCAGAAAGATTTGAGAAGTCGAAAAGGTGGGGAATTAAATACGGAATGTTCGATTAAGCAGGTAAACAGGTTTACCAATTCCTATCGGGGGACTTTGGCTTACCGGATAAACCACTGCGAGCGAATGCACATCTACAGACTTCAGATTAGTAGATCTGGCGGGTAGAACGACCGGAAACAGGGCAGCAAACTGAAAGCTGAAACTAGCAACCCGCTGTTCCTTTCCAATTTTGAATTCATGCTGTTTGTCCTTGCAGCATTTGTTTTTCAGTGCTTTGCTCTTCAGCATTCCACAGTTTTCACAGTGATCGCTTCGCTGCTGGTTCAGGCTCATTCCCTGTAACTCACCCATGCAGTAATGCAGGGTCAGGCTGGTGCCCGAAGAGACACCGGCATACAGCAGGATCAAGAAGATGGCTATGAACCTTTTCATTTATACAAAAGTAATGATAATCAATTGACCGGGCAAAAGAATTGCTACTTTGCCTTTGTTTTACCAGCCCTGTTTTTTATAAAATTTTTCAATCGCGTCCCCAATTAAATTAACGGTCAGCTGGTCCAGGTCGCCACTGGCTAAACTCCAGGAATTATCGCCATTGTTGATGATGGCGGTTTGTTTTCCGTTTAGTTCAAAGTCGTAGGTTTCACTGGAATGCACAACCTGCACGGCTTGCACATCATTGCCTGATTGATATTCAATTTGAAATGTCTGATCGTCTTTCATTTTTGTAGATTAAGTTTTGACCTTCAGTAAGCTTGCATTAATTGCTACAACAACCGTGCTAACCGTCATCAATACTGCACCTATCGCAGGGCTAAGCAAAATTCCCTGATCGTAAAGCACACCGGCAGCAAGCGGTATCGTTACCACGTTATAACCTGTTGCCCAGGACAGGTTTTGTATCATTTTTCGGTAAGTGGCTTTGCCAAAAAGGATCAATTTAACAATGTCTTTAGGATTGCTGTTTACCAATACGATTCCGGCTGTCTCTGCTGCAATATCGCTGCCTGAGCCAACAGCAATGCCAATATCGGCCTGCGCCAGCGCGGGCGCGTCATTCACACCATCGCCGGTCATCGCTACAAATTCGCCTTTTTGCTGGAGGTCTTTGATTTTTTCCAATTTTTGGTGCGGCAACACTTCCGCAAAGAAGCCATCCATCCGGAGTTGTTCACTCACGCTTTCCGCGACCTGTTTGTTATCACCCGTCAGCAATAACGACTTAATCCCATTCTCATGCAATGTTGCAATCGCATCTGCTGACTCGGGTCTGACGGTGTCTGCCAGCGCGATAAAGCCCGCCATCTGGTCGTCAATCAACACAAAAACGACAGTCTCGTTACCTGCCTGATTGTAATTTGCCGGAAGCTGTACCTTGTTTTCTTCCAGGTAGCCGGGACTGACTACCATAATGCGCTTTTGTTCTACTATGGCTTCAACGCCTCTACCTGTGATCGCTTTAAAGTCACTTGCTAATGGCAGTTTCAACTTTCTTTTAGTCGCTTCGGCTGTAATACCAGTGGCTATCGGATGTTCGGAATTGCTTTCCAATGCTCCGGCTAATCGAATGATTTCGTCTTCATTCTGGCCGTCACCCGCTACAATTCGTGACACTTCAAATTTTCCTTTCGTCAGCGTTCCAGTCTTGTCAAACACAATGGAAGTGATCTTCCGGGCGTTTTCGAATGCCGTTCTGTTTTTGATCAGCAGTCCATGCTGGGCAGACAAGGAAGTGGATTTTGCTACCACCAGCGGCACCGCCAGGCCAAGTGCATGGGGGCAGCATATGACAATGACCGTTACCATGCGTTCCATTGCAAATGCCAGGTCACGGCCCAGGCTGATCCAGACCACAAATGTTGCTATACCGGCTAACAGCGCAATAAGCGTCAGCCACCTGGCCGCTTTATCGGCTAACAGTTGCGTATTCGATTTGGCTTCCTGTGCACTTCGCACTAGGTCAACAACTTTAAACAGGTAGGAATCTTTACCGCTGTGGGTGACGCGTATTTTTAAGGAGCCATTCCCGTTCACGGAACCCGCGATCACCTTTTGCCCTTTGGTTTTTTGTACCGGCGCTGATTCACCGGTCAGCATGGACTCATTTAAATAGCTGTCGCCTTCTTCCACTAGACCGTCAGCAGCGATCTTTTCGCCTGGCTTAATAAGGATCAGGTCGTTTTCTTTCAGCGTATCCGTTTTGACATCCATGATATGCTCGCCGTGTACCAGGTGTGCATCGGAAGGCATTAACTGTACCAGCAGTTCTAACTCCCGTGACGCGCCTGCCACTGACTTCATCTCGATCCAGTGCCCAAGCAGCATGATCAGGATCAGTGTAGCGAGTTCCCAAAAGAAGTCCATGCCTTTCAAGCCGAAAACAGTGGCGGCACTGTAAACATAGGCGACCGTGATGGCAAATCCGATGAGAGTCATCATGCCGGGATTTTTAGCTTTCATTTCTGAAAACCACCCGGTTAAGAACGGCCAGCCGCCGTAAACAAATACAATGCTGGAAAGTACGAAAAGTATATACTGACTGCCGGAAAAGCTGAGCTGCCAATGCAGCCAATGTTGGATCATCGGTGATAGCAGTAATATGGGTATCGTTAGCACCAGTACGACATAGAAACGCTTTCGAAAATCCGCGATCATGGCGTAGTGGTCATGGCCTGCATGACCCATGTGCTGATCGCTGCCGTGATCGGCGTTATGGTGCTTGTCATGCTGATGACCGGTCATTTCCGGCATTTCGTGATGCTGGTGCTCATGCTGATGTTCCATATTTTTTTTATTTTTAATACGTTAATGTTAAGCCTCCGCCAAATCCCATGTCGCTGTCATAGTGGGTTGAAAGTGCAAAATACTTGTTTACAATGTACCGAAAGCCCGCTGCATATTCCTTGTCGGTATTGATCATAAAGTTCATACGCAATCTGGAGGTCAGGGGAATATCCTCACGCCCCAACTGGAAACGCAATTTTCCATTACCGTCAATCCGTGCGTCAGCTACAACAAGCATCGGTAAAGTATAGGCTAAACCGGCCACTACGGTATGGCGATTTTCCTTGTTGCTGATCTGTCCGAACATGTTCCGGTAGTCGCTGCCAAAAATATTTTTTTCATCCGGGTCGAATTGTTTGTAGTGATAGTCAAAGCCGACGTAAGGGAATAACCATTGATTACGCCCTATATACCGGCCTATCATGGTCTCGCTTTCATAACCCATTTTGGCGTCCAGGCCCAGGTGCCAAGTTGATATGGCATTCCAGCGGGTATTACTTAACATCACCTGCCCGTCACTACCGTTACTTTCCAAACCGATCCTGCCCATTAGATGCGGCATCCGGTCATCCCAGAATAACTTACGCTGGGCAAGTTTTGGGTCAGGCACCTCTGGGTTGGGCGGAGAATTTTCATAGCTGAATATACGGCCCATCCCGCTCATCATATGATAAAGGATATGGCAGTGAAAAAACCAATCACCGCTTTCTGTGGCAGCAAACTCTATAGTGTCTCTCTCCATAGGCATAATATCCAGTACATTTTTCAAAGGCGCATGGTCGCCCTGGCCGTTCAGTACGCGGAAATCATGCCCGTGCAGGTGCATGGGGTGACGCATCATGCTATTGTTATACAAGATGATGCGCAGGTTTTCCCCTTTTTTAATCAGGATCTTGTCTGACTCAGAAACAGTTTTGTTATCCAGCGTCCAGACATACCGGTTCATATTACCCGTAAGGTCAAACTTCAATTCCCGGACAGGGCCCTGGGGCAGGGTAGTTTTATTAGGATCCCGTAACATGGTATAATTAAGGGTAACGATATCAGCGCTCTCCGGAGCCATGTTCATCCCCGACATGCTTTTGTCATTGCCCATCTGCATTGCAGGCATACTGGTTTTGCTTTCCGGCGCTTCAGGCTTCTCCGGACCGGTGATTTCAGGATACATCACCGTATTCATATCCATGATCTGATTTTGCATCTGCATCCCGTCCATTTGAACCATGTTGCCATGCATATCCATCATATCATTCATCATTTTCATTCCAGCGAAGTACTTCAGCTTAGGCATTTTGCCTGCATAGACCTTCTGCCCGCTACCGAGCCAGAGAGAAGCTGATTTGGTACGGTCCTCCGGTGTGACCAGGAATTCATAACTCTTATCATCCGGGATGGTAACCACGACGTCGTAAGTTTCAGACACGGCAATAATCAGGCGGTCGACCTCGACAGGTTCCACATCATTGCCGTCTGTGGCCACTACTGTCATTTTGCCACCTGCATACTTTAGCCAGAAATAAGATGACGCTCCGCCATTGGCAATGCGTAAGCGAACTTTCTGACCGGCTTTGAACTGCGGCTGCTCCAACTGGTTTTTACCGTTGATCAGGAATTTGTCATAGTAAACATCGCTTACGTCCATGGCATTCATACGCTTCCATTCATTGGTAACCTTGGTTTTAAAATTACCACTGCCAATAGCTTCGGCGTAGCTTTGCGTTGTTCCCTTTTTAATGGAAAACCAGTCAGTTGCTGCATGCAAACTTCGGTTAACTTCTTCCGGCTTCATGTTCGTCCATTCGCTCAGCACCACCGGTAAAGTAGGAATATCCCATTCCTGCCTTTTATTCATAATGAATGCACCATACATACCAATCTGTTCCTGTAAACCACTGTGGCTATGATACCAGTGGGTGCCATGTTGAATGATCGGGAACCTGTACAGATATGTTGCGCCCGGTTTAATGGGCATCTGTGTCAGGTTGGGCACACCATCATACCGGTTAGGGAGAAAAAGACCGTGCCAGTGTAAAGCTGTTTCTTCCTTCAGCTTATTATGTACGTAGATCTCCGCAGTATCACCCTCAGTAAAGGTGAGCGTCGGCATTGGAATGCTGCCGTTTACCGCGATCGCCCGCTTGGGTTTACCGCCGTAGGTAACCGTTGTATCTGTGACATAAAGGTCATATCTTACGGTGCGGGGCAGCCGCGTGCGGGAAGTTATTTTGATAGGCCCTAAATTGGCTTTGGCCTTTCTGATGTTTTGAGCCAGCGCATCACCGGCATAGGGATCATCCATTTTCATTCCACCCATCGTCTCGGCGGAATCATTTTTATCAGTCATCGGCATTGCCATGCTTTTCGATGCTTCGGCAGGCGAAGGCTGCTTCTGGTCATCCATTTTCATATCCCTCATGTCAGCAGTTTTGAAAACAGGGCTTATTTGAGCAGGTGTTTGCCTTGAAGCGTCTTTTTTATTTGCCCCGGATTTCTCTTTAACTAATTTCATTCCGCACTTCGGGCAGTTGCCTGGCTTGGAAGCGTGGATTTCGGGATGCATCGGACAAGTATAGGTTACCGGATCATTCTTTTGCAGGGATGCCGGCATTGACATCGGCATCTGTGAAAAAGCCAAAATGCTGACCAGGTTCATGCAAAAAATTAAAAATATTCTCCTCATCTTTATAGTGTTATCTGTGATTCGATAGCGTAACCGGTACCGGGTCAGTTTTGGACGATCGACCCGGTATCGAAATTACTTCTCGTCAGCTTCATTTACATTTTTCAGCCAGTCCTGGATAACCGTCGATTCCTGGGCAGATAATTCAGCACTGTGGTGGATCAGCAGGTATGATTTTAAGGGCATTGACTTTTCCTCCAGACTGTTGCCGATCGACCGTAGTTTGCTGCGTTTCTTACGGGATGAGTATGTTCCAAACTCATTAAAGTTAAGTTCATCTTTTCCTTCGCTGATGTGCCGGTCGAGCATATACCTTACTGGCTGAATATTGGCATACCATGGGTAACGTGTATTGTTGCTGTGGCAATCGTAACAGGAATTCTTTAACAATGCAGTTACGTTCGGCGGGACAGAATAGACCCTGGAGATATCGTTAGGCTGCGGAGCGCTGGTTGTATTCCAGTGTCGGGGTATTAGCTGAGCAATAATCAGCAAAATACCAATGCCAAGCAGCGTTACTTTAATGAAGCGTCTCATAGCGCTATTTTAATTCGTCCTTAATTGATCCGCAGGTCAGCATTTTTTTGCCGAGGTACGGGTTCTTGATCTCTTTGGTTTCACTTAACCAGTTCGCCCCCTTATTATTATTGTACATTGGGCAATGGTCCACAAATAGCGTTTGCCCGGCACCGAATAGCTTCGCAAGATCGATCATATCCTGGCTGAGCATATCAAAATGCTCACGCTGGTGTTCAAGCTTGTCTGCGCTTTTGCCAATGTGCTCCGCCATTTCTTTGGCATCATCGGCAATGTCCTGGAAAGACTTTTTCTGGCCGGCAGTTAGCAAGTTCAGATCAAATTTGACGAAATCATCAGCCAGCGCTTTACCTGCTGCGGCAGCATCTTTGGAATTGTCATTGGCAAGACCGTTTTTGAGCTGAAGATAATTGCCGATCATCTCTTTTACATTAGCAGCTACCTTAGGATCCACGCCAGCCTTAACCGGCGCATTGGTATTTGTCTTTGAGTCAGGCGTTGCTACGGTAGCTTTCGCGGCAGACTGTGTTTGAGGATTGTTGTTACACGCTATAAAAGCAATAGATACTGCTGCAAACGCAGCAGCTACAGTAATTCTTTTCATTACAATTGGCATTAAAGCTGTGTATACCTGCTGATTAAAGGGCATACACAGCATAGGTGAATTTGTTGGGATTTGTTTTATTTGCCTAAGGTCTCAGTTACTTTACCACAGGTTAGCATCTGGTTTCCGAAATAAGGATTTTTGATGGCCTGCTCGGCTGACAGCCAATAACTTTTTTTCATCGGGCAATAAGCATAATAGAGCGGCTGTTCGGTCAGCTTAACTGCTTTTGCCAGTTTATAGAAATTTTGGGAAAGGCTGGCGAAGTGCTCCCGCTGATGGGCGATGTCTTTACTTTCAGAAATATGACGCGCATCAAATGCCAGCTTTTCCTGGAGTGGCATAAATGCGTTCATGTCGGCGGAAGTCATGGACTTCATGTCTACCGCGTTTAGGGCCTTCAGAAGATCAGCAGATTTCGCATTAGCGCTCTGGCTATCGCCATTGATTAAGGCATTTTTGATATCCAGATAAGGAGCTAAAATGTTTCCTAACGATGATTTAGTTTCTTGTGCAAATACGGATGAAGTAAATGTTGCGACAATGGCAACAAGGAAAAATAGACGTTTCATAAAATTTGATTTTTTCATTAATAAATATCATAGCTTGCCCATGCAAACCGTAGAAATGCTAATGACCGGCGACCTGCATCATGCAGGAAGCCTTAAAAATCAAATCTGAAAACTTTGGATTAAAACACGTAAGTCGGCAGTAGGAGGTCTCTGCCGTGTTGTTAGCAGGCATTGTTGCTTTATTCTTGTAGAATAAAGCGGCGGAACTGCCGTAAAGCCCCAAAGCGGAAGTAGTGCCGCAGCCAACTGAACGTCGAGCTTTAAGGCCTGCGGTATGATCTTGGCAACTGCATTAAAGTTGCTAACAGCGCCCTGACAGCAAGGGTCTTCCTTACCCGAAATATGAATTACGCCATGCTGTGACTTTTTATTTGCGACTGTATGATGGTCCAGATGACTATGAATGCTCCTATTATGTTCAGAGCGCTCATGGGACATGTGTAAAGCACAAGCCAGTCCTACTGCTGTATTGAGCAGAAAGGTAATCAGCAGGAAAAATGCTTTTACTTTCATACAAAGCAAAACTAGTTATATTTACTTTATCTAATTTATAAAATTTCGGTAAGTTTTTATATTTTGTTGCTTTTTAGTCAGGCAACTGCTCTCGCAATTTTTTGCATGATAGAATGGTCATCTCCAAACTTGCACAGCGCATCACAATGCTGTCGGAGTTCCGAGAAACAGATGTACTTCATTTGAACTTGGCCTTTTTTGATAGAAGGCCTTGACAACTGCATGACTACATCTTTTTCGCGATTATCAGGTACGACCAGATAAAACACTTCTTCATTATTTACCAAGCTGTAGCTCAGGTCTGTAAGACGTAGTATACCCGAATAGATACTGGTGCTTTTTTCTACTTCAAATGCGGCAACTACCTGCCCCGTTCCTTTTTTAAACCATAAAACATCAATGAGTTTTACGGTGTTGAGCACTTCTTTTTCAAGCGGCAGATCAGGGAAATCCTTAACGGAGATAAATGAAAACTTATTACCATTCCAGGATTTCGAGCGGTCGTTGGATGCTGCAATTACATCATAACCAAGCGCATTACCGATTTTGAGTAAATGATATTGCATTTCATTATGTAATTGTTCATCCTCTGTTTCTTTCCTCTTTTCCTGATGCCGCTTTTCAATCAGTTTTTCCAAACGGTTTCTTTCTGTTTCTGATAGGTATTCGTCTTTGCCTAACAGGAGCTTCTGCATGCCGATTTCAAATAAAAGCCCCGCAAAAGCTCCTGTATCAAGTGATAGTTCGTTACAGTACTTTTTATTCATATCCATGATCACCTCACGAATTTTTAAGTACTCACTCCAACTGCCCAATTTCTTTTTGTCTTTGAACAGGTAATTGAAGCCATTAATAATAGCTGTATTAAACGGCGGTATTAGTGTCGGGTGCAGGAAGTACAATATACTGGCCACTGCTGGCCCCAAACCCTTGATTTTCAAAGAATCTAAATGTAAAATTTCTTTGATGAGTTGTTCCTCATTTTTGGCATTCAGGCAGTTTTCCAGAAACTGGCCAAAGGCTACTTTATTCTCCTGATTTTCATAAATATCAGGTATGCGTAGCTTCGGCTTCCAATAAAAAGGATGGGATGCTCCTTCAAACACTTGCTTTTGTTCAGTAATACAGGTGAGTACAAACTCTAAAGATGTGCCTTTGAAGTCATTACCAAACCGTTTATTTTTGATATCATCAATAACCTGGAACACACCTCTGCGTATCGATCTGAATGCTTTCAGGCGTTCCTCGTTATTGATAAACCAGGTATTGTAAACAGATTCCCTGTCGTTTTTATATTGGTTGATGATGGATTGTAAATGATCATTCATATTCTCAAAGTATGAGCTAATATAATGTAATCTTTTACCTGCAGCACTTTTTAACAAAGAGAAACTTAAATAACCAGATGGCACATTTCTTCATCGCTTTCATTGTATCGTTGAGATCACCTTATTTTTCCATCCTGGCAAGGATACGTTTCATTTCTGCTATTTCTTTTTCCTGCGCATCAATGATGCTTTTGGCAAGCCTTTGGACTTCCGGGTCTTTCAAATGAGCCTTTTTGCTGACCATGATCGCAATGGAATGATGTGGGATCATGCCTTTCATATACTGTTGATCTCCGATAGCAGTTTGCGTTCGGACACCTGCGAGAGCCAGGATAAACACTGCAATGGCAGAGGTGGCAATGATTAAATTAATTTTCTTGTTTTGATACATCATTCGCATCATCCCTAGCATAACCAGCGCCATAGCCGAAACCATCAGCATAGTCATGTAAAATCGGGTCATATTAATGTACACATGGTCGAACTCGTCAACATTCAAATACATAATAGCATACATGATGAAGAATGAAACGACCAGCATCAATGCAAATTTTTGATAATTTCCTTTTTCCATTGTAATAACGTTAAGTGAATACTTCTTATTTAAAAAGCTACCTGCCCTGCATCAGCGCAGGGCAAGTAGCTGAACCAAGGTTATTTAAACAGCAGTTGCCATTTGTTCGCAAACTTCGGCACATTTCCGACAGGCTTCTGCACAGGCCTGGCAATGCTCCATATGATGCTTGCCGCATTCTTCAGCACAGGCATTACACACGTCAGCGCATACACGGCAAAGATGGGCACTGTAACCGCTGCCCAAACTCATAACTTCTGCAGCGGCTCTGCAAATAGCCGCACATTCCAGGTCGAGCTGGATACATTTTGCCATCATTTTTACATCCTCTTCCTGCAGGCAGGACGTAGCACAATAGTTGCAAGCTACTGCACACGCTACACAAGCATCGATACATTCCCGGGACTTTTGATATGACATAATTGAAATGTTTTATAGTTAGATAATGATTTATTACTTGTTACCGCGGGCTAACAGCCAGTCCTGAAATTGGCCTATCTCTTTCATCTGAGCATCAATAATATTTGTAGCCATCGTTTTCATACTTTGTTCCTGGCCGTGGATGAGTTCAAGGCGCGAGTTTTCGATAGCGCTTTGGTGATGACCAATCATCAGGATGGCAAAATCATGATCAATGTCTCCGTTGATAATTTGTAGGTCAGCTTGCTTTCCGGATTTTTTCATGTTGTCCATCAGCATCATATCGAAATCCGGATCGTTGCCGTGAGGGGGGTGTGATTTGAGAAAAGCAGAAAGCTGCGTGATTTCTGCCTGCTGGCTGGAAATTATGCTCTGCGCCATTTGCTTCATCGTCGCATCACTGCCGCTTTTCAGCTCCAGGTTAGCCATATCAATAGCCCCCTGGTGGTGCATGCGCATCATCATCGCGAAATCATTGTCCGGATCTTTGGTCATCTTCATCGTGTCCAATTTCGCCATCATCTGATGCATAATACCCATCATCTGATTCTGGTCATGACCCTGTATTTTGATTTTATCATCATCTTTGCTACATGCACTCATCACAGCCACTATTGCTGACAGCGTGATTAATTTTAAAAAGTTTTTCATCGTTTGTTTTTTTAGTTACCTCTTATATTGTTTATTGATGTGCTTTCATCCATTGTTCCATCTCACGGATTTCCTGCGTTTGTTCCGGTATAGATTGCTGCGCCATGGATTTTAGTTTCGCGCTTTTACTGTAGGTCACAATACTTTTAGCCATCATGATACCATCTTTGTGGTGCTTGGTCATCATGTCCGCAAATTCATGATCGATAGAACTCATGGACATATTACCCGGTTTCATCATTTCCATCATATTATCACTCATTGCTTTACCAGCTCCTGATTGCTTGTTAGCTGGATCGTAGTTTTTAGTGCTGTTTTGCAACTTTGCAATCAACTGATTGAGCTGTGCAACCTCTTTCGTCTGTTTGGTCAGTATTTTTTGAGCCATTTTTTTCATGGAAGCATCCTTTCCCTGCTGTAGCTCGATCCTGGCCATGTCGATAGCTCCCTGGTGGTGGGCTTTGAGCATGGAAGCAAAATCATAATCAACATTTCCTTTCATTTGCTGAGCATGCATTTGCTTCATCATCTTGTTCATAGATTCCATTAATGGATCGCTTTGGATGGCTGCAGGTGCAGTGATGATTAGTGCTCCATGATCAAATGGGCTAATGGTGTTTTGAGTAGTAAATCCTGCTACGCCTAGCGCAAGCATGGGAATCATTAACATGGTTGTTTTCATAGATTATTTATTAATGGTGATTAAATAAAATTTAATAGAGTATAGTGATACCGCCGCCAAATCCGTACTGGTTATCATAGCTGGCTGAAAGCGCAAAAAATTTGGAGAGCACATAACGTGTATCAGCTTGCCATTCACTGTCTGTGTTGTAGGATGCGCCGAGATAAAGTCGGCTTGTTAACGGAATGTCTTCACGGCTCACGGTAAAGCGTAATCTGCCTTTATGGCTGATCCGTGCATCAGTTTGGATGAACATGGGCAATAAGTATCTTAAACCGACGACCGCCACATTGCTGCCGTCTTTAATAAAACGGCCACCTTTCTCATTTTTTTCAAATTCAGCACCTACGTACGCTGCAAAATATTGACCGTTATCAAGATACCGCTGAAAGCGAGGGTCGATTTCATAACGCCCATCATAACTGAACCGGTAGTTGGCATTGAATTCATAACGCGTATTGGAGATAAATAATGAACCGATACTTGTTTGTGAGTGGAATGATGCTTGAAACCATGTGTAGAATTGCCGGTCATCGTTGATGACCGGATTTCGCGGTTGATATTTCGCAACTTCAGTGTTACTCGGATTGTCTTCATACCGAACAACACGCGCCATGCCTGACATCATGTGATAAAGCGTGTGGCAGTGGAAAAACCAGTCATGCGAATCATCGGCAAGAAACTCAATCGTCTGCACCTGCATGGGTTCAATACTTACCGTATGTTTTAGTGGTGATGATGTCCCCTTATTGTTTAGTACCCTAAAGAAGTGCCCGTGCAAGTGCATGGGATGCTCCATCATGGTCGTATTATGAAATACGAAGCGAACAATCTCTCCCTTACGAATCAGTAAGCGGTCGGCTTCGGAAAGGGCTTTGTTATTAATGAGCCAGGTATAACGAATCATACTACCCGTAAGATATAGGTGATATGTCCGGACCGTATGCCTTCCGTCGAAAGCAGTTGTACTATTGGCTTCCAACTGATCATAACTTAAAATTTTTCCATCGCCGCCTAATCCAAGGAGCAAAGAGCCTCCCGGTCCCATTGGCGTACCTCTTCCGTCGTCCGGCATATTCATACTCATACCCTTCATGTTCATGCCGCCCATTTGCATATCATCCATACCAGACTTGCTGCTTTCGTTCTTGGCCATATTCATGCCTTGATGGTTCTGCATACTCATACCCGTATCGGCTTTTGTCTTCATCTCCATCTGTGGCATTTTAGCGCCAGGTTGGGTATCCTTGTTCATTCCCTTCATATCCATGCCTTTCATACTCATTGGCACGTCGCTGGTGCTGAAGGACAAACCATCATTTTTGACTTTTGCGTTGGGGACCCTGTTCATAGGCATTTTCATCTGGGTCATCATGCGGTTAAAAGTGTGAGCGAACTTATAATAGTTCACTTTTGGTATGTCTGTCGCTTTGACCTCTTTTCCGGCTCCTAGCCAGGCAGAAACCTTCCCGGAGATATCCTGGTAAGTCGCCCTAAATTCATACTTGCCCGTAGACGGTATTTTGATGAGTACATCATAAGTTTCTGCTGTGCCAATCAGAATCTTGTCTACCGTAACAGGTTTTACATTTAGGCCGTCCGCTGCAACGACCGTCATCGGACCGCCTGCAAAATTCAGCCAAAAATAACTGGAGGCGGAACCATTGATAATGCGCAGTTTTACCGTTTGTCCCGGCCCGAACTGTGTAAGTTGCTGGTCTGTTTTACCGTTAACAAGAAAGCGATCGTACTTAACATCCAGCAGATCCATCGCTGGCATGCGCATCCAATCTAGTTTTAAACGGTCACCAAGATAGCCCTGGGCAAATGCACCGCCATAACTCAAGACACTCCCTTTTTGTATCGAGAACCAATCCGTTCCCCGCTTCAGCATTCGGAGCACTTCTTTAGGCTGATAGTTCGTCCAATCCGAAAGCATAAGCACCTGTTCTTTCACCTGATCCTTTTCTGCTTGAGGCTCAATAACAATGGGGCCGTAAAGACCAGCCTGCTCATCCAGTTCCGTATGGGTGTGATACCAGTAAGTACCCGTCTGATGAAGCGGAATGATATTGGTATAGGTTGTGCCAGCCGCTATCGGCACTGTGCTGATGTAGGGCACACCATCGTATTTGTTAGGTACCAACAGCCCATGCCAGTGTATCGAAGTTTCTTTTTTGCGCAGGTTGTGTACCCGGATAACGGCAGTATCTCCCTCAGTGAATCGGAGCACAGGGCCAGGAATCTGACCATTGATGGCAAGCGCTTTTACCTTTTTGCCTGCATAAGCTGCAACCGTGTCATTGATGTAAAGATCGTATGTAACGCGCTTGCCAACATGTATCAGGTGATCATTTAATGAAGAGGAAGTACTCTTAATTGTGTCTCCCGGTCGCGCCTGCATACTTTGCATATTCATCTCCGAAGACTTTTCTGGATGATTCATATCCATCCCTTTCATTGGATGATCCGGCATTGCCATATCCGTATCCATCATATCATGATCTGACATCGGCTTAACACGATTCGATTCGGCTTTAGAGCGTCCGCCCCCGAAATGCTGCATGTTCAGACTTTTCGTATGGCCCATGCTTTTCATTGCTTTGTCAGTCTTCTGTTTTGAAGTACTTTTTTTATTCTTGCCTTTAGCGTAAGGCAGGGGCTTCTTAGCCATTGGAGCCTGCTTGCCACTCATATTCATGCCGGGCATGTTATGCTGCTGTGCATTTGCCTGAGCTGTTAGTACCAGAAGCCATATAGAAATTAACGTTTTAATGCTTTTCATAGTAGTGTCTTTATACTTTATCAAGTGATTTACGGGATGGATCGCCACAGGACTTGTATTGACGGGGACTCATGCCAGTAACACTCTTGAATTGTGCGGATAAGTGTGCACTACTGCTGTAACCCATACTGTAAGCGATCTCCGTAATGTTAAGCTCACCGTATTGTATTAATTCCTTAACCTTCTCTATCTTTTGTTGGATAATAAATTTCTCAATGGTCGTATCCTCTGATTCAGAGAAAAGACGACTGAGATAGGCGTAGTCTTTACATAGTCGATCAGCTATTGATGTCATGATATTTCCCTGGATTTCACTTAGGTCACCCTGGTGTACGATTTCAATAACAACGTTTTTTATTCGCTCAATAAGCTTATCCTTTTCCTTATTGATGAGCTCAAAGCCTGATACCTTAAGCATAGAGGTCAAATGGGATAATTGGCTTTCATCCGGGTCAGGATGAATATTGGCCGTGCCTAGTGTAATAGCATCGACGGATAACCCTAAACTTTCCAGTTGCTGGCGTACGACCATAATGCAACGGTCGCAAACCATATTCTTAATAAATAGTGTCATGTGTTAATTCAAGCTAAATGATAGACCATAGGAGTGTCCCGCCGCAGTTGGGAGTCGCGGCAATGCTTGAATCAAATAAGAAGGGTACGATGGGATATGTATAGCGGAATACTTGGTGAACGCGGGGGTCCGGTTGCATCCGGCCAGCGAACTAATACTTTACTGTATACAGGTACGGGAGGTAACTGTATACCAATATGGTATGATATGATGAACTCCTGGACGATCATTTGAAGTTCATCGTAGTTACTTAGATTTTCTTTTACCACGTACAGGCCATGGTCTTTACTGCAGCAATCACAATCTTTGCCTGATCCGCAATCATCTTTGTGCTTACCCTTTTCCTTAGAATGAATATCCTTGTCATGATCATCATCATGATGTTCATTCACTTCATGCTCGTGGTGTTGTTCGGTAGCTATTTTGGGCCCGATTAAAAAAACTTCAGTGCAATGTAACACGCATGCAAATGCACCTGTTGTTAATAACAGGTAAAACGCAGCGAGACTTATTGCACCTAGTTTTCTCATCCAATAATACTACACAAAATCGTTACAATTGTTCCACTTAATTGAAAAAACTCAGTATTGTCCGATATGAGTTATTCAAATAAAAGGCTGCTTACAAAAGCTAGCCATGATTACAATTTTTCTGCCTGGTAGCCTTTCTCTTTCAATGCACTGATGATTAGTTCAGGGGACAGATCAGTCTGCGCCTGAACTGTTAGGATCTTATCCGGGTTAGTAGTATCTACTTCCCATTTTTCCACACCTTTTAATTTATTCATTGAAGGAGTTACCGTAGCGATACAGCCGCCGCATTTGATATTGGTTTTAAATTTTAAAGTTTCCATGATATTATTCAAATAGTTATTATAAACTGAGTTTAGAAAATCTGAGCCGTAAACTGTTGCTGACCACAGATACAGAGCTTAACGCCATTGCTGCACCTGCAATCATCGGATTCAGTAAAAATCCGTTCAGGGGAAAAAGTATTCCTGCTGCAACCGGAATGCCAATGACGTTATAAATGAATGCCCAAAACAAATTTTGCCGAATCGTTCTAACTGTCAACTTGGACAGCCTTAACGCTTTTGGAACCTGTCGCAAATCAGCCGAGACCAGCGTAATCTTAGATACATCTATTGCGATATCAGAACCTTTGCCCATTGCAATAGAAACATCAGCCTGCACGAGCGCCTGGCTATCATTGATACCATCGCCAATCATGGCTACAGTTTTTTGTTGGGCCTGTAAGGCTTTGATAAACTCTGCTTTATCGTTCGGTAAGGCCTCCGCCTGGAACTGCTCAATGCCTGCTTTGCGTGCAATTGCGGCTGCCGTTTGTGCATTATCACCTGTCAGCATGTATACCTCGATGCCCTGTTTTTTCAACTGGCTGATCGCTTCTGCTGAACCACTTTTAATTTGATCGGCGATGGCCGCAAAGGCAATAATCATTTCGGAATTCATAAAATAGACAACCGTTTTCGCATCATTTAGGTACTCGTCCGCTTTATCCGTTAAATAGGGTGAACATTGCAGGTTTTGCTGTGTGGCCAATTTCGCTGTGCCAACCCGGTATAATTGTCCTTTATGATATCCTTCAACACCATGACCGGTCAGGCTGCTGAATTCGCGTATTTTTACTGCGACAGCTCCATCTGCTTTCAGGTAAGTAACGAGTGCTTCAGCTAGAGGATGTTCTGACTGCTGTTCCAGTCCCAGGAGGATAGCTTTCAGCTCTTCAGTGTTTTCTAGACCTTCTGACCATACAAGGTCGGTCACCACAGGCTTACCTTCTGTTATTGTTCCGGTTTTATCCAGAACAATTGCATTAACTTTATAAGCGAGTTCTAGCCCTTCTGCATCCTTAATGAGAATGCCGGTTTCAGCACCTTTTCCGATACCTACCATAATTGCAGTAGGTGTTGCAAGGCCTAAAGCGCAGGGACAGGCGATGACTAATACCGTTACCATGGACAGCAGTCCATGGGTAAGTGCATGTTGTCCGCCAAAAAGAAGCCATGCTACTAATGTGACAAGTGCGATCAATAGAACGACCGGAACAAAGACGCCTGCAATTTTATCAACCAGCTTTTGAACCGGAGCTTTCGAACCCTGCGCATCCTGTACGAGTTGTATAATCTGAGCAAGCAAGGTGCTGCTACCCACTTTTTCTGCAACAAATTGAAAGCTGCCTTTCTGGTTCACCGTTCCGGCAAATATACGGTCACCGGCATCTTTTTGCACGGGTATCGGTTCTCCTGTAATCATACTTTCATCCACAAAGGAATGCCCTTCCGTTACAGCACCATCTACCGGGATTTTTTCACCTGGTTTAACAAGAAGGCAGTCACCGATCTGCACTTCTGAAACAGGAACCTCTTTTTCTCCTTCTGCTGTAATCAGCGTTACTGTTTTAGGCTGTAAGCCGATAAGTTTTTTAATAGCAGAAGAGGTATTAGATTTAGCCCTTTCCTCTAACAGTTTGCCGAGCATGATGAAGACGATTACCACTGAAGCGGCTTCGTAATAAACATGTGGATGAAGCCCTCGTTGATGCCAAAACTCTGGATTGAACGTATTGAATACGCTGAAAAGAAAAGCAATGCCCGTACTCATTGCGACAAGGGTGTCCATATTTGCACGGCCATGACCAGCCTGGTTCCATGCGTTCACGAAAAAATTACGCCCGGCAATAAACAATACGGGAGCTGTAAGCGCAAGCATGATATAGTTTGCATAAGGTATCGTCATGAAAACCATACCAATTAAAACAACCGGTATTGTTAGTATCGTAGCCCAAAGCAGGTTTCGCTTCAGCTGTTTGTAATGACTCTGCTGGGCTTCCTTTTGTTTTTCCTGAGCATTGATCGTATCAATGATGAGATCGTAACCAATGGACTGGACTGATTGCTGAAGACTGCTTGGTTTAACGACGTCCGGATGAAATGCTACTTTCACGGATTGAGTGGCGTAATTCACTTCCGCCTTTTCAACTCCAGTCTGAGCACCAATCATAGATTCCACACTGGCTGCGCATCCCGCGCAGGTCATGCCTGTAACGGGAAATGTAAGTGTTTCTAATTGTGCTGCCATTTGTATTGTTTAATTAACGTTACAAAAGTACCAGCAGCGGTACGTGTTGACTTTATAGTATTTTGTGAAAAATTTACAGAATTTCTGCTAAACTTTTTTTTAGTCAGCATAATTTTTATAACCTTGATTTGTTAATCCAAGCCGGTTGTAATCAATTTCCTTATTTATGAACAATTACTTTATCACCCAAAAGCCGTATTCAATTCAAGACCGTAAAGAATCCAAAACTATTGACCTCGTCAATAAAGGACTTCGATTTTTAAAAACGGGACTTCACATTAAACAACAGGACACCAGTGTGGACATGAACACCGTTGAACAACGGATCAATTATTACCACCTGATCGATTCCGTTATTGCCTACAACGTACCAGGAGAAGTTATTGAATTGGGTTGTTTCACCGGCCAATGTGCAATATTATTTGAAAAGGTTATCGAGCAAAATGGATCAGACAAGAAGTTGCACCTGTTCGACAGTTTTCACGTTCCCTTTACTTTCAAGGGTAATGTCGAGGAAGAATTAAAAGAAAACTTCCGGCTTGCCGGGCTTAAACAGCCGATCATTCACAAAGGGGACTTCAAGGATACCTTACCGAATGAGTTACCTGAAGGGATCGCATTTGTACACATAGACTGCGGATTTGGGGGCGATAAATATGCTCACCGTGATGTAATGCTTCACTGCTTCGAAAGCATCTACCCGAGGATGGCTAAGAATGCCGTATGCATTCTAATGGATTATTATGACCCAGAGGAGAATGCTCAGGGCATAGATATCAACCCTGGCGTCAAACTAGCCTTCGACATCTTCTTTAAGGATAAACCTGAAAAAATTGTTGCCCTATTCGGTGAGATGTATAATCACGCATACTTCAGAAAAATGTAATTGGCAGAAACGTAATGATTTTGGTATCTTTGAGTAGTCAATAAAGTGGGCACCTAACTAAGCACCTGAAGATTGACTTTCTTTGTAAATAGCTGATAATAAGCACATTTTAGAAATAGGTTCGAGCCCAGGTGGGCGCACAAATCTTACCTTAAAAGGTGTAAAAACCCCGTAAATTGAATGATTTACGGGTTTTTTTGCTTTTAAACTCCTCATTTTATCTCAAAAAAACGCAAGGTTCTCAATACCTATTCCGTAACCTGTTTTGAATTTTTAGCTTTGAGGTATAGAAAAGTGGTTTAAAATTCTGTATATCAATATTTTAAGCTTAATAAAATTGGGGTAAAAATGCGTGATTTTGAACCTTTTCATACCTAAAAAGCTGTGGTTTTTGGGTCAAATTAATACCAATTTAAACAGATAAAATGAAGGTTATGAAAGCAATGAACACTTTCGGGGTTCAGTTCATCATCCGGCTGGACAAGTTAAAGGATGGAAAAGCCCCTATTTATGCACGCATTACGGTAAACGGCGAAATTATTCACTTTGCCGTAAAGCAATGGATTGATCCAAAATGCTGGGATCAACGTAAAGGGGCCGGGAAAGGCAATAAGGACGATGTGAAGATTATCAATGGTGGGCTTGACCAGATCAGATTGAGCCTAGGCAACTGTTATCAGCAAATACTACTCAAAGGTAAGCTTGTGACTGCTGGAGCCATAAAGGATGCATTTTTCGGAAATGATGGAGAAGAACCAAATACACTTACTCGTCTGTTTGAATATCACAACGAGCAGGCTAACCAAACATTAACCTGGAGTACGCTCAAGCACTATTATGTGACGCAGCGTTATCTTCAAAAATTCATTGAGGCCAAACTCCGTAAACGCACAATTCTCCTACAAGAGATAAATTACAAGTTTGTAATAGATTTTGAGCATTTCCTAAGAAGCCACAAACCAGTCGATCATCAAAAGCCTCTAAATAACAATGGTGTGATGAAGCACCTGATCCGTTTAAGGAAGATGACCAGTCTCGCGCTAAGGCTTGACTGGATCAATAACGACCCTTTCAAGAACTACAAAATGAAACACGAACGGGTTGATAAAGACTTTTTGACCTCGAGAGAGTTACAACTGATTGAAGAAAAGGAATTCACTATTGAAAGACTACAGATAGTGAAGGACATTTTTGTTTTCTGCTGTTATACCGGGCTAGCTTACGTAGATGTAGCCAATTTGACGGAGAGTAATGTTGTTAATGGTATAGATGGAGAAGAATGGATAAAAACGCTGAGACAAAAAACTACTATCCCGGTGAACACACCGCTTTTAGGCGTCGCTAAGACAATCATCTGCAAATACCGAACTCATTATCGCTTAACTAAACTGGATCGTGTATTTCCTTTGTTCTCCAATCAAAAAGTTAATAGTTATCTAAAGGAAATTGCAGATACCTGTGGTATCAAGAAGAATTTAACTTTTCATGTAGCCCCGAACCACAGCGATTTGTACTTTACAATAATGCGGTTGTTTCGTACATTTACAATAATTGATACATTTACGCCATGGCAGAGACTTTACACATAGGAAGAAAAATCAGTCGGATTCGAGAGCTTCGCGGAATGAAACAAGAAGCTTTAGCTGCTGAATTAGGTATCAGCCAACAAGCTGTTTCTAAGATTGAGCAAAGCGCTGATGTCGAAGACGTAGCGCTTAATAAAATTGCATCTGCTTTGGGCATTACGAGTGAAGCAATTAAAAGCTTTACTGAAGAGTCTATATTTAATTACTTTAATACTTTTAATGATAACAGTGGCGCAGGTGCCTGGAGTTCAAACGGAACTTTCAATTTCAATCCTATTGATAAATTAGTTGAAGTATTCGAAGAGAACAAAAAACTTTACGAACAGCTGTTAGCTAGTGAGCGAGAAAAAATCGGGCTTCTAAAAAACTCGAAATAGTATCAAGCTCCGCAAGGGGCTTTTTTTATTTGCTATCATGCCCTTCAAGTTCATTTATTAGAAATGCATATTTCTGCATTTCTAACTTTCTTCAATTATAGAAATGTTCATTTCTACAAATGCAGAAATCTATTTTTCTATATCTCTACATTTGCAGGCTACGTATGGAATTAGTTAAATTGTTTGTTGGCGGCTTCCCGCTGGAGATCGACGAACTGGAGCTGGCCAAGTTGTTCGGCCCTCATGGTGACATCAGCACCATCAAGATAGTTCGTGATAAGAAAACGCGTATTTGTAAAGGCTATGCCTTTATCGAAATGAATGACCGGAAAGGAGCTGAAGCGGCTGCTGAAGCACTGGATGGCGCTGATATGAACGGGAAACCGCTCACCGTAAAAATTAATGAGGAACCCGCTGCAAAACCAAGCTATGCGCCTAAGCCCTTTGCTCCGAAAAGACAGCCTGTTTATCAAAAGGTATCGAGGCCAGGCACCGAGGAAAGAAAGAAAAGGCCAAGAAAAGCTTTGTGAACAAAGCCGTTACTAACCTAACCTTTGCCCTTTCCTCTTCTTACGCTTACGCTTGAACTCGTTCAATGCACTTTGATCCATATCACCAGCAGGGTGATCAGTGCCGAGCAAACTCCCGATAAAATCGCTACCAGGTAAAGCCTGATGACCCACCTGCTGCCAACCTTGTTGTTGGCTTTGGATATCTGTTCCGCGCTGTATACGATACTTTTGATTTGGAACGCCATATTGGTTGCCTGGCTGTCCATCAGCTCCAGCCGCCGGCTGGTATCTGCTATCTTTTGCTCTGATCTGATCCTGTAATTTTCCAGCGCTCTGCTGTATATCTTTTCTATTTCCGGCAATAACTTTTGTATCTGCGTGAATTCCGGTTGCTGTTCCTCTTGGGACGGATTTATCTGTTCTTGCTGATCGTTGCCAGTCTGTTGTCCTAACATTTGCCTGGTAAATTGCTGTGCGATCTCTTTCTTGTTCATAACTGATAGCATTTTTAATGGCCTGCCATTTATAAGCATTACCTAATTGAGCGCCTTTGAACTGCATTCCTTCATAGCCGTAGGATATGCCGCTCACAAAGCCGGTGCTGGCTTGGTTAAACAATACGTTGATTCCTTTAGATTCCAGCGCCTGAATGAATTGTGCTGTATCCGGCTTCCTACTGAGCACATCTTTAATGATCTCCTGTAACTGCATTTTGGAGGACGGTAAATTCGTTCGCTTCATCATTTCCAGTTCATTCTTCGTCATAGCCCTTTCCTGCGCTTGCCTGCTTGAGATGACCTCCGTCAGGCTATGCTGCTTTTCCAGCTTTCTTAAGACTTGCTCGCTGCGCTGGTAGTCCTTGCTATCAGATACCACTTGTCCGTCGTAACCAATGCGGTTAACTAGAATATGCAGGTGCGGATGATCGGCATCGTAGTGCCGGAAGATGGCATATTGGTGCTGGTCGAATCCCATGTTGTTCAAATATTCATTTGCAATCATGTTCATTTGTTCATCGCCCAGATTCTCGTTTAGCGGAAAGTTGAGGGAGGTATGATAGAAGTACTTTTGCAGGTTGGGTCTCAGCATTCTGACCAAAGCCACCTCACGCATGATAGAATCCTCTTTGCCCGATGTAAAAGTCATATCCAGGACTTTCGCCTTACCTTGTTCAACCTTTTTCAGATTGTACCGTAATGCGCCCCTAAACCCTTTTCCTTTTACCTGGTCGGCTGTCATTTCATTAAGCAGTTAAGTAGGTCCTTTTGCGTTTTGATCAAAGCGCTCAATATGGTTACGAAAGCTGGTGATAGTTTACCAGTGTTCAGTTGCTTAACCGCCTGGTTCAAGTTAACACCGATCTTGTGCAGCTCCCGGTACAATTCGGCGTTAAGCGGTGACAGCTTGATGGCAGGGAACCTGCCAGTAAAAGCTTTCTGCCTGATCCAGTTCGCCGGTGTCATTGCTGACGCCTGGGCATAGTGGCAAACCATATTGTTCTCTTCTTTTGTCAGTCGGATATTGACCTGTATGATCCTTTTATCCTCTTCCTGTAATGCCGGTCTTCCCATGATCTTTGATTTTAAACGAAGTGCAAAATCTTGTTTACCTCCGAAGGAGCAAGCCGTTTAAGCGTAGCGAAAACATGGCTTGCTCCTAAACGCTGAACACACTTCTATTTACTGAAACTGATCCGTTTGCTTTTCACTTCACCCTTTAATACCTTCATGATATCCTCGTAATTGTAATACAGGATGCCGCCGATCTTGGTGAAGGGAATGGTGCCGTTATCCCTGAGCGTTTGTAAAGTATTGCTGGAAATCTTGAGCAGGTTCTTGACCTGGTAACTTTTTAAAAACTTCCTTGGTTCTTCAGTCGAACCGCCAGTTATCAGCGCTTTCATTTGACTCAGCAGTCGTTCGCCGAACTCCTGCAAGTCTTCCTTCGTGATGATTTCTGCTGCCATAATTATTCATTTACTGATATTAAACTCAAACCTAAATTCCTGTCAGATGCTCCACAAGTACAACTTTAAAGTTGTACCCATCAACAAAGTTGTACCCTTCATTTAGAAACGGCTGACAACCTGCTACAACCTTGTGAGCTTTTTCATCCTGCGTTTGTTTAAGTACAAAGGTGCTGACCTGATATAAATAAATATCACACCTCATGTACGAGGTAGGATGTTTTATACAAAAATGAGTTGAAGAAATTGGAATTTACTCCGAGTTTATCCGAGTCGGATTAGAGCTTTTGATGTTATTAGTCGGCGACATCGCCGGCTTAAGACCACTTCGGTTAGCTGGTGCTAGCGCGTTCCCTGAAAGTATTACTCTTACCGTTGTTCCGGTAGGAATTAATGGACATACTTTTTTTGCTGCTTTTTGTCTTTCTCCAGTTCTCTAAGTTCGGGCTGCCGAGTCCAATCGCCCGGTCAAACGCAGCTGTTACATAAGTTATTCATTACCAGCATTAGCTAAGTAATTTTTCAAATTAATTAAGCGATCAAGTGTCAGATGATCGTTTATAAAGGGCAGTACCATTTAATCACGTTCCGGTAGAGCTATTCAGCCGATCTCAATTGATATTATTCAGCCGGACGCGACCTAGTATATACGTTTAACCGGCCTTTCTTTTCCGGGAAACTGCTGACGTAATAACCCTTGATTTGCAAAGCGCTCAATAGGGATTTATTCAGCAGTGTATCGGCCATTTTAGGCTGGCGGTAGTTCGGTAGCTCCGCGTAATCTTCGCTCATATGGCTAAGCAGTTCTCCTGTTTGTGCTTCGCTCAGCGTGGGCAGGTATTTTAGCAGTAGGTGTTTTCTAAGGTCATTATCCTCACTGTAAGAGAACACCAATAAGAGCTTGGATTGCGCGATCGAAGGCATAAAGCCCGTCCTCAGCAGCAGGCGGGTAACAATAGCGGTGAGTTCCGGGTCGTGCGCGAGTTCACCAAAGTCAAGTTTTTGGATCAAGATTTCGTGTTGTGTGCTCGACAATCGCTCGGAAGCGAGTAACAATCGGTAATCCAAGTCTTTCAGGGCAAGGTTCTCCACTTCATCAAAGAATGATTCCAGGTTGTTTTCCGCATAGACGAGTTGCAGGCCGGCATGACTGGCTTGCAGGAATTGGTACGTTTCAACGCTAAAATTCAGACGGTCCGCGGACAGGATAACTTCCACTTGCTCACGGTTAAGTGCGCTGAGGTCCGGATCGGTGTAATAGAAACCAAGTTGGGGTAATAATTGTCTTTTCGCCGGCACGGCAATGGCCGGACTGACGAGCACCTTTAAGCCAAAAGCTTCTAACATTTTTTCTTCTACGCCGGAAACTTCGGCTAATTTTGCTTTCGCTAACTGCGCATAGTTCTCCGGCAGGTTCATAAAAGCCGCCATTTCTGCGGTAATAGATTTACCGGCCGCATAAACCGGGTAAAGGTTCGCCCAAGTAGCAACGATGCGGGATAGCCGCAAGACCTCAGGCCAAAGTTCCGGTGGCGCCTTGTCAATGGTCCTTAACCGGCGTTCGCTTTTTTCCAACACACGAACCCTTTTTTCTAGGCTGATCTCTTCTTCTTTGATCAGGTACGAAATAGCGGCTTCTGATTCCATGGTATTGTCAGGCAGTTCGTCAAACACATTGTCGACGTAATAACCGGGATATTCATGCACATAATCGAGCAGTACCGGAATATTTGCCACCATTATGGTCGTCAGGTTTTGCGTCCGAAGTTTGACCGGGAGCTCATCCTGCGGGCTAAAGTGCCCCACAATCAGTTCGACCATCATAGGGTTGAGCTGGTACCAGAAATTTTCGAGCACGTCGTTAAATAAAGGCTCCTGCGTAGCCTGGGCATCCAGCATAAAGAAACTAATATTGAAGTGCTTTAGGATCGCTCTAGTCTGATCCTGGACGAGATAAGTCTGGCACCAGGTCAGGAAGTCAGGCATCTCTTCGATCGTGCACTTCAAACAGTCCTGCTGGTTCATAGCCGTTAAAGTGGGCAGGGGTGCCTGCTGCAATAAAAGCCCGAGGTAGTTGCGCCGGGTTTCGCTCGTCAATTGGTCCTCTGCGCTTACCCATAGCAGAAGCGTGGCCAAAGCGCCAGTAGGCGCATGAATGCCGCTTGTTGTTTTCCCAACCTGAAATAATCATGAATAAAGGTCCCTGCAACAGTGTCGGCAGGATTAAAAAGACTGCTAAATTGCAACAGTCGGTCGTTCCCATCAGCGGGTTGGGCTAACAGCGTGTCGACTAGCGTGATATTGAGAATGCTGGGATGCCCGAAGTCGCTGACATCTAACCGGTTGATCAGTTCTTCCGTTTGGCTTAGCGCGGTATCGAAGGACAAACGGCGCTTTTCCTTAACCGCAAAAAAGAAATCATAGTCTCGCTGGGTCAGGCTGCCCGGGTAGAAGTGTGATAAATAATAATTATAATCTTCATTCAGGTAGTCATTCGACACCAGATAATTGAGCAAGCTATTCTTCCCCAATTCGGCATCCAGTTCCGGAAGCGAACGGATGGCAAAAATATCCGCCAGGCGATAAGCCCGGATATGGTCAAGTTGTAATTGGACTTTCTTAAGTTCTTGCTGCAGTTCGTCGCTTTTGTACTTTTGCCGCAGTGCAACTTCGTGTTCCCTTTGCTGGTAGCTGATGATCGGGTCGACTTGTTTCTCGATCACTGCAAAGCTCTGGCCGATATGCTGTGCGTAACCACTGGCTTTGTAATAACGGATATTCGACACCTTCGTAAACTGGGCGAATAATTGGTCATCCTCCGTTAGCGTTTTAAGGTCAAATGAGTTTTGCTCGATATATAATTGTCCACCAAAGTCGGTCAGTGACTCGATGATCCGGCCGATATAAGCTAGGCGCAATTCTTTTTTATCCCGGAGGAACGTGAAGCTCATGGTCTTTATCTGGCCTTCGAGTTGGGCCTTTTTGTCCAGCAGTTCCTGGCTCAAGATCTCAACAAATCTTTCTTTACCGTTGAGCACTTTAAAAGCGATGCCCTTACGCCGGTGTAACTGTGCGAACAGCTTAGGATACTTGTTCTTGAAGATCATCATCGCTAGCAGCTGACCATAGCTGCCTGCCGTAGTATGAAGCCGAGTCCGGTAAAGCTGAAACTCGTTAACGGTGTTGAGAAGCAGGCGCATGTCACTGATGTAGGCAGCGACATCGCTGATGAACGACGCCGGGATATTGCTGCGGTCGATCTCCAGTTCGGCAAGGCGGTCCGAGAACTTTTCGGACGAGTTCTGGTGATCGATCACAGGGATTACTGGAATGATATAGTCGAAAAACTTTGTTCGCTGCTCATCGCGGAAAACATCGTCCTTTAAGGCATAAATAAAGCTTATTTTACGGCCGACCTGGCGGGAATAATTAAGTAAGTTGTTCAGTTCACGCAACTGCACAAAGACCTCAGGGTCATCAAAGCGGTCCAGGTCTTCGATGATCAGGACATTGTATCGGGTCGCTTCAAAAAAATACAAGAGTTCATCCAGGTGGCGGTTAAGGATAGACGCATCGCTGGCCGGGGCGATCTCCACCTCCCCGCTGGTGAGATTGAACTTGTGGAATTTCGAGTTGTTATACAGGCGAAGGACGATGTAGCAGGCATAGCAAGCCCCGCATGCGACGAATGCCAGCAACAACATCTTCCACACATCGGGCGGCCAGGTAAAATAAGCTTTCCACACGGCTGCGGTCGTGAAAATCTTTTCGTGCCAGATTAGGTACGCAACCGTTGCCGCCCAGCACACCATGGCGACCGACCGGAACAGCAGGACACCGCCCGGTAAATTTTTGATTCGTTTAAAGCGCGAGAAAGGAATCTGCTGGTGGCGGACGTGGTAAAACAACTGTTGTAAAATGCTGTATTCGATCGAGGCGATATTCGGTGTTTCGCCGGCGTCACTAATTGCTTTGTTGCCAGGTATCACTGGCTGCGCGGCCTGCTCCTTATTTTCCTTAAAGCTGGCGAGCGAAATATTAAGGTAATGGTATTCCGGGTGGGTGAGCTGAAAAGAGCGCAGGATACTGCTTTTGCCGGATCCATAAGGCCCTGTAAGCGCGATATTTTTCGTGTCCGTATCCTGAACGCATTGTTGCAGTAGCTTGATATAAGGGTCATCGAGATCGACTTTGGCAAAAGCCGCCAGATTGCGAAAGGTCGTAGTGGTTGAACTTCCTGCTTTTTTTGCTAGAAATGCCCCAGCCAGTTGTAACAGCCTGGACGCCCAAAGCAAAAAATTCAAAAACGGAGGCTTCAGCCTTAAAAGGAGATTCTTAAGGACACGGAAATAGCGGAAAATAAGCAGTATAAAAAGGAGATTGATCGACAGAAGGTACAAAAGGTCATGCATAGTGATCGGCTTAGTTGATAAAGATACCAGAATTTTGCTATCAAATACAGCCTTGTTTACGGCGCAAAATTGGCCGTAACTTTTATATGAGGATCTTGAATAAGATGCGGGTGGCCAGAAATCTTTTGTCACAAGCGTTTTCAAGCTGATTGCTCATTAATATGATATTCTGACGAGCTATCGTCGTTAGCAAAATGAAACTTCACGTTAAAAAAAATATTTTGAATTCAGTAAACTCGCTCAAAATGCCGATCGTGCTACTAAATAATATTAAGGTGCTTTAGAGAGAACTGCGCGCAACTGGATTGCAAGCTTAATAAAATTTGCAGTATGTCATGATGAAATCGCAAGACGTATATTGTATGTTTTACTTTTTGTCGATTGAACCGCAATTCTAGGTGTCCGAATTTTCAAAAGACGGTTAGGGCCGGGTTGCGTCTCTGGCGAATATAATCTTAGGAGATTAATCAAAAGTCTGCTCTTTTTTCAGATATTAGACCACCTTATCATTACATATGAAGCCAATTGATAAACTCATAGATCTTTTAAAACAGGACAAAGTAATTCCGGTGATCGGTGCCGGTGTCTCGTATGCTGCTGCTGAGATTCCGGGTTGGACTGGTGCTATCGAGAACGGTTTAAATTTTGCAGAAGATCGCCATGTCAGATCAGAAGAAATCGCTAAAACGCGCGTACTTTTAGCCGCTGGCGATCTGGTCGGAGCTGCAGATGAGTTGAAAAAGGTTTTGAACGCACCTGGTCACCCCTACGCTGATTGGTTGGAGGATCTTTTTGGAAATCCTAAAACTCCATCTTTGAAACTTTTGAACAACATTCATGACCTGTGTCCTTCAATCATATTGACGACTAACTATGACGATCTGCTTTCTGCCCCTTATAAAGTAAACAAGAAGAAAATATTTGACTGGACCCATCATAGTGAAATACCGAGAGCACTTAATAAAAAGGAAGAGTTCATCCTTCATCTTCATGGCGTTTACCAAAAACCTGAATCTATTATTCTCAGTTCGACAGATTACAAAAGCCTGGCTGGTAAGAAGGGTTATAAAACAATCCTGCAGAGACTTTGGTCGGAGTATCACTTTTTATTTATTGGCTGTAGCCGTGATGGTATTTTGGATCCAGACTTTAGCACGGTTATCGATTTTATGAATAAATGGTTCCCGGCCGTGCCACACGAGCATTATATCCTGATGAGGGAACCGGAATTAGCAAATGGCAGCCATTCCGAGTTATTAAAAACAGCGAATGTACACACCATAATTTATGGGAAGGAATACGATGATCTCCCTGTTTTTCTGAAAGACATCAATCCCAACCAGGATAAGATGGTGGGCCGTTTTAAAAAATTCGGAGAAGAAGTGGATGCTACCCTACAAAGGTTATCTGCTTCCGGCAAACTCACAGATGACCAATCCGCTGTCGATCAGTTTGTAAAAAACAGCTTACCTGATAAAGCCTACTGGTTGGATTCAGCAGAGTTAAAAACCCTTGAAGATGCTTTGAGAAATCATAATCTTGAATTAAATAATAAGCGACAACAACTGGCATCTACTCAAGCACTCACCCGAGGCCTGGTGAGTGTTACCAAACTGGAGGAACTCATTGAATTATGGAACCGACACTCTAAAAATATCCCCTTATTGCTAAAAAGTGACATGATAGACACAGCGCTGCTTGCTCACAGTTTCCTGAAAGCTTTTCCTAACGGAATGTTAGATGATATCAAGCACCGCGCCTGGGGAGCGATACACGGTCAGTTCTTCGATCATAATTTTAATCAGTTTATAAGGGAAGCAAAACTTATAAAAAAGAGAACAATACCAGATGCAGAAGAAATATTTGCGGATCGCTACTTTTTCGAAAATCTCAAAAGGATCCTTCAGTCATTAAAAGGTTTACTTGACCTCGATCCTGAAGCGGTTTTCCCTGACCTAGCTAAAGCTATGATCACGCCCGATTCAGATTACCAATTGCTTTTTTTGGCAAAACAGGAGATTAGTTTACGAAAAGCTGATTACCCTTACGAAGTTAAAGCTGCCTTACCGGGTGAAAAAACACTTCCTTTTGAAGATGCTGTTCTAATGCGAATTGGTGATCAGCACTTTGTCGTTGGCCATACTTCGCAGCATTGCTTTCGTTGGGATCCGAACAAAGACCTGTTTCCACAAACTTTTTTTACTGCTGAGGTCGGTGAAGGAATAGGCCATGTGAAGAATTTGCAATCGTCCGGGCGGGTAATCACTTATATTTTTACCGATCACAGACTATTGACTTTTCAAGACATGGAACTTGTTGAGGAATCTAAAATAAACCGAACTTTCGTTAATGTCTTACTATTACCGGACGGGAAAAGCTTTTTAGGATCCAAGTCTGTAGCCTCTAACGTTACGGGTGATTTTATATTTGGTATTGATAGCAATGGTTCCATTTCACCATTGCTATCGATCGTGGAATTATGGAAAAGGCTGTCAGATATGGAGCCGGTAAAAGGCCTTATTGACAGGCTACCTGAAGGGCAAATTCCGTCTTTCACTAAAGCAACGATACATGGCACGAAAACAAGACCGGCAACCTGGTTCGGTGAACAGGTGATCGTTTTGACGGCGACTTTAACGATAGATTATGGCAAATCTTCGTTTATGATCATCTTCCGTTATGAGGAAGGGGAGCTAAAAATATTGTCCCGTGTCTTTTTCCCGGAAAAAATTTGCTACTCCTATGCTTTGATCGAGCAGGCTGACCGAATGGATCTTGTTGCCGGCTACCTTGCTATGGGCAACTTTTCTCTGATTCAATATTTTGAAGGGATCAATACCAAATTGGATACAAAAGCAGAGGGCCAACCCGCTATTTTGAAAAGGGTGGGCTATAAGAATTCGGACATCTTATCCGTTCAACAAATTGCCTCTAACCGGATCGTAGCTATTAAAGAAAGTGACACTTTGTATGAGGTTGACCTGCCATCATTAACGAATCGTTCTATGCCGGTGGAAAATTTGATCCGGGTAAATTTAATAGCGCAGTAGTGTCTGGTAAAAGTTTATGGAAATCAAATTGATCGTAAACAAACCTGACAACATTTCAACGGCGTTGAAAAACGAAGCGATCGATCTGATCGCAAGTGGCGGACAGATCAGATATAACTATGCCAAAGCTGGTTTGCAACGTGCGGGGCTGATCGCGCTTCTTGTGTCGGACGATTTGATCATAGCGACAGCTTGTTTTAAAAACCCAAACGCAAGCTACAGAGATGATATTTTCAATATGGCTATGGTGCCCGATTTAAACAGGTCTTACACTTATGAGTTAGGTTATATTGTTACCAGAAAAGGTTATGAAGGTTGTGGCTCCTGTCAAAAGCTTTTGAAAGAACTATTCCCGCTTATTAGCGGCCATGCTATGTTCGCCACTACCCGAAAACCGGAGATGGTGCATATACTTAAGAAAATGGGGTTCCAACAACGAGGAGGCATCTATAAAGAAGATCTTATTCTGCTTACTTATAAATGATCTTCGATCGCTAAACTTTGATCATCCCTCAAATGAAAAATAATGACGCTCAATTTCAACTGCCTTCAAAGCGAAGGTTCTCTTTTACAGAACGCCTCGAATCCTTAGATACCTGGTTAATTGTTACGATAAGTGCTGTGCTGTATGTCACAGCGGTAATGCTTTTTTCCGGCATTGAATATTCGATCGGGACAAAAGGGAGCTTCAAAGATGAGATATCCGGATTTTGGGAATTGGTCTATTTCAATTTCGTATCCATATTGACGATCGGTTATGGAGATGTATCACCCTTGGGCTATGTCAGAGTGCTAACGATCATTGAAGCGATCATCGGTCTAACCATCTACACTTTGAGCATTTCCGTAATCACACTGAAACTTTTGTTACCCGCCAGGCATACGATCATATTTTCAAAATATGCCTATTACAGCACAGACGATATGGCGTTTATGATCATCTATCTGAATACGGCTAAACGCTTTATAACGAACCTCGAAACATCCTGGTATTTTAAACTGAATGAAGATTGGAAAACTGGTTCACCCAGCCGTGTTCCTTTTATAACAAAATCGGTGCAGACATTTTATCTTGCGTACGGAATGCCGGTCGAACCCTTAGTAGCTCAACTACACTTATTTGACTGTCTTCGAGTTGGCTTATCGGGCGATCTTGGAATGACGCGTTATTCGACCTATGTACAATATGACCTCGAGGATATCTTAGTAATAAAAAACCGGGACGAGCTAAAGAATTACGAAGGTTTTTACCGGGTTGACGAGCATTGGCGTTCTGACGAATTTTCCTCTTATTTTCACTACCGGCCAAAAAATGCGGCAACGCTCGCAGAAAGCTTAAGATCGCGTGCCTCCTGACTTGATCATTAGACAAGCCTGATACGTTGATGAAGTTATTTTGATGACGGAAGATCAAATGATTGAATTAGAAGACACAATAAATAAGAGATTATATCCTTGGAGGCAAAATTTGTATAATGAAAATGTCTAAAATTTGAAGTATTGACGTATAATTAAGTTTGAGTGGTATATTTTATATTCAATTGAGATTATTCATTTGATTTGAGCGGGTCTGTAGCGAGACCTCTTTTTCAAAAGCCGATATATTAGTGCGATAGGGGCTGAAAATGGTCAAGTTACATTTCCTTCCCTTTCTATTCAAAGTGCCCTGTACATTGTTAGTGAACTTTATTACCATCGTTACTTCCGAGATACGCAAGCCAATAATCTTCGCAGTTAATCACAAAGAAGCACTTATAGATATAAACCAAGGCTTTTTTTTAAAGATTAAATGTGTATCTTTAATTATAAAAAAGAGGTGGTTACCTAAGTGAACACCTGCTTTGATTTGTTTCAATTACAACGTTGAAAATAAGCGATTTACAAGCATAGGTTATCGTCCTGCCATTCCGACTGATACCAAATTTAAATGGAGTAAAAACCCGCCAATCACACTGATTTGCGGGTTTTTTGTTTTAATTTCCACCAAAAACACTAATCAATATCAAGGAAGATGTGAGCAAATACGCGAGTAATTTAAAGGCTTTACTTTTACTTACATAAATAGACTTAATATGAGGAGCAGTAATACATTTGGTATCCAGTTTGTAATCAGGCTGTCCAAGCTACAAAAAACCGACTCTGCCACCGTATTAGCGCATATATCTGTTATTAAAACAATGAAATAAATTTAAATTTCTTGTTTACAACGTTTAATCAAATAAGTAAGCGTATATTACCACACCTATCTCTTTTACGACACCTTAGGCGTTACCCTTAACTGATTCAGGTAATTTTTAAGCTTCACACCGAGTCAGCTAAACATTAATGATAAATCCAACTTCATCTGCCGGCAACGCAGATAAAAACCAACCTATCCTGGACAAGCAAATCAACTTATTCTTGTTCGACCTGAAAAACGAAGCAATGGAACTCGGTTTCAAACAGGGAGAACATTGGGCGCTTACCCTTTCTACTGCTCTGGAAATCGCCGATCTGAGAAAAAATAACCACAAGCTGATCATTCTGCGTTTACAACCCGAAGAATTGCTCAATGTGTACCAGCACGTAAAAAGAAAGCTTAATCAGGAGCTATCAAGTACCGACGCAGTATTAACTGCCGGCTATCTTGAACACAATGGCAAGGGCTTTCTGGCAGCTTACCCGGTAAGAAACACCCGTTAGATCCTAATCAAATACTATGGCTTTTTTAGATCATGTGCTGCACCCTCCCTCGTATGGCTGGCAAGACGATAGGGGTGAGTTGCAACGCCCCAGCGTAACCACAATTCTGCGGGAATTTTTCAACAGGCTCAATATATTTGCGGACCGCAAGAACTGGCTGGCTTTTGTAAGCTGGTTCAAGGTCTTTTGCCTGCTTCCGTTCTTTTTACTCTTTGTTTTCCAGTTTTTCAGCTGGTGGATGCTTTTGGCCGCGTTTGTTTACGGAATGGTCATCATGGGCACCCATGGTACGGTGTGGCATCACCGCTATTGCACACATGGTGCCTACCGCTTCAGCAACGGTTTCTGGCGCTTCGTTACGCGACAACTAACGCTCAATATCATACCTGAAGAGATCTACGTGATCTCTCACTATGTGCACCACGCCAAATCAGACCAGCCCGGCGATCCCTATAATGCTGAGGGCGGCTTTTGGTACTGCTTCCTGGCCGATGTCAACCATCAGCCTATCGCAAGAGATCTGAGTGAAAATGATTATAAGCGGGTTACCCGTTTAATGGCGCATACCGGTGTTAAGGGAAATACTTACCGGCAATACCAGTACTGGGGGTCATACGCCAGGCCGCTTGCAACACTCACTACCTGGCTGCTCAACTGGTCATTCTGGTACGGCATATTTTACCTGGCCGGCGGATATGCTTTAGCGTGCTCCTTATTTGCTGCAGCCGGTGTTTGGGCTGTTGGGGTACGAACCTTTAACTACGATGGCCACGGTCATGGAAAGGACAAGCAACGGGAAGGCATCGACTATAACAGGGCCGACCGATCAATCAACCAATTATGGCCCGGACTAGTCGCCGGGGAATGGCATAACAATCACCATCTTTACCCCAAAAGTGCCCGCAGCGGCTTCAAAACTTATCAACTGGACATGGCCTGGCTATACATTCGTCTGCTGCATTGTGTGGGTGCGGTAAGCTATTACCGGGATGATAAACAAAACTTCGTTACTAAGTACCTGAAGCGGTGAGGCAACTCAAGATCACGCCCACGATCACCTCACGCGACAGCCGTGCATTGGAGCAGTATCTGAATGACATCAGCAAGATCGGTATGGTTACGGCTGATGAGGAAGTCACGCTCACCCGCATGATCCGGAAAGGCGATCAGGCAGCACTGCACAAATTAACCGGGGCCAACCTGCGCTTTGTCGTATCTGTATCGAAGAAATTCCAAAATCAAGGTCTTTCCCTTAATGACCTGATCAATGAGGGAAACCTTGGATTGATCAAGGCAGCGCAGAGGTTTGATGAATCGAAAGGTTTCAAATTCATTTCCTATGCGGTATGGTGGATACGTCAGGGCATCATGCAGGCCATTGCCGAACAATCACGGGTGGTGCGTTTGCCAGCCAATCAGATCGGTGCCCTAAGCAGGCTGCATCGTCAGGCCTCGCAACTGGAGCAGGAATTTGAGCGGGAACCCACCATCGAAGAAGTAGCGGTCGTCATGGAGCTACCTGCAGAACGCATTGCTGATCTTATGAGTAAATCACGCCGTTCGCTATCGCTAGATGCTAATCTTAATGATGAAAGTGAAAGTTCCTTGATGGATCTGCTGGCAGCAGAAGGTGAAGCTACTGACGAGCTGCTCATACGGGAGTCCTTGTCTGTCGCCTTGAAAGACGCATTAAAGCACCTGGCGAAACGTGAACAGGAAATTCTCGTCCTTTTTTTCGGTATCGGCCAGGAACAGCCTTATACCCTCGAAGAAATTGCTAACCGTTATCAGCTTACCCGTGAGCGGGTAAGGCAGTTAAAAGATAAAGCACTTCATCAGTTAAGGCACTATGCTAAAAAGCGAGAGATGTTTAAGTATCTTTAAATTGACCTAATGATATGCAGGGCTGTTTATTCGTTGTCTGACGTCTACTACGGCATTTCCAACTGTCCGTATCACTTCCCTGAGCTTGGGCGTCGTAACATTAAACTCCCGGCTCCACATTTCAAATGTGTACTCATCATCAATATCGATCTAACTCTTGTCCGGCGTATTTATTCAAACCTCCTGTTCATATTGGCTAATCTTTAGTATATTTTTATACTACTAGAAATTAGGGATGTATCAAAGAAAACAAACAATAAGTCGCAAGTTTGACCAGCATCTGGACGCGATTGATAACTAAAAATAGCGGATCTTTTTATTGTCTTTTCGATCCTGTCTGCTATCGTCATCAAGAGGACAAACCGCAGCACTATTTGTTTAATAAATAATTTGCAGTAAAGTCTCGAAATACATTCCGGTAAATGCGATCTTCCTCTAATGGGCACAACCTTTAATTTTGAAAACATCCGTTGCTCTAAACTCATTGGCACTTCACTTTCCGATTTGTAAGCATTCAGCATTGTTATGTATTTAAAATGTAAAATACTGAAAATTAGAACATTTGTTCCACCTTGCGTGAAAACTATTGGACAGGCAGATGGTTAGACTTGAATGATAATAGCCATTAATATTCGCGCAGCTTCAATCCTATCAGGTATCTGGAAATGGTTATTGTTTCATGCCTTATTCGTTATAGCCGTTTATTATTGCATGCTGCATTACCAGTTGCAAATATCCATGGCAACGATCATATCGATGATCGGCATAGTGCTATCTATCTTAATGGGTTTTCGCATCAGTTCCGCTTATGACCGCTGGTGGGAAGCACGTAAGATCTGGGGAGCACTGGTGAACGACTCCAGGACATTGATCAGACAACTTATTGTTTTTACGTTAGAAACTAAAGTTACAGGAAAACACTTGCAAAGTATGGCTTATCGCCAGATAGCCTTTCTTTACGCTTTAGGCCAGCGTTTAAGAGGGCAGCCAGACTTTTCTGTGATCGCTTCGTTTTTATATACAGATGAATGGGACGATCTGGTAAAACGGGAAAATTTCCCTAACTTGTTGTTATTGCACAATTTATATGCGTTCAAAAAATTAGAATCAGAAGGCCATATCACCAATTTTGATATGCTGAGATTGGATGAGACTACTGCCCGCTTGACAGACAGTTTAGGGGGCGCTGAACGGATAAAAAATACCCCGTTTCCGATACCTTACAGTCATTTCACCAGCTTTTTGGTACATTTATTTGCTATGTTACTTCCCTTCGGCATGGTAGAGACATTCGGTTACATTGCGATCCCTATAGCAATATGCGTCATTTTTATATTTATGATCATTGAGCAAATTGCCATTGAAATTCAGGATCCCTTTTCAAATAAAGAAAACGATATTCCTGTTACGGCCATTGCCAATGCGCTCGAAATCGATATTAAGGAAATGTTAGGGGACCGAGTATTACCTTTTAGAAATAAGGCGCATGATGGAATTATCATGTGATAGCACCATGCCTTGAACAATGGTCTAACGACCTGATCCCCCTTATAAGCGGACGCTACTTAGTTCTGCTAGAACTACATGTTCTGGTAGCTGTAAAACAAAGAGTCATGATATACCGAACAGGATTTACACTGAACGACAACGGCATTGAACGTTACATCCAGGTGGAAACGATACTTGCTTTTTACGAGCAGCAGTTTGTTAATACCGGTAAACATCTTTTATTTGAAGATGAGATGTTTATAGGGAACGTCACCCTGGATAATGTCGCTTATACGCTTCTGGGTTTCGATAATTTCGATGATGCTGCGAAGGCCGCTATCAAAAAATTTTTGAAAGAATTGATTGTTCCGCACCAGCAAGAACTGATGTCAGCGTTTGGTTTCGGCATACAGTCGGCAGATGAACTGATTTTTTGTGAGGTGATATTGAAAGACAAAGGCATTTATACTGTTTGGATGAATGGATCGCAGGTTGCTGAGTTAACACAGGACAGCAAATGCAATTGGCAACAACTTACGGGTGAAAAATTACGGTCATCTGTGTTCAGAGAGATCACTGAGAAGGTAGAGGGTTATTATAATCAATTTTAGCTTGTTGCCTATGTTGCACATATTAAAAGCCGGCGGCCGAAGAGTAATATATATTTAATGGCGGCCGTAACAAAACGGGCTCCGGCCAGTTGTACTATAACACACGCAGCAGACACTTTCAAATCATCATCGCTGCAGAAAACAATAATTATCATGAGTAAAGACAAAAAGAAAATGCCTAACGTGGTAGGAAAAAAAATGCCGTCAGACTACCAGACAGGTAAATCGGCATCACCTGCACCGCAGATCATTGCAAACAAAAAGAAAAAATAACATGAGCCAATCAAAAAGTCAGCCGGCCCTGATAGGGTCATGAAAATGCAGTATGCGGCAGGCGTATTTTGTGCCTGTTTGTTACTGCCAACCATCATCATAGCGCAAGATGCCTCTAATACCATTCCCAAGCAAAGTCAGCAACGTGATACAGCTCAACAAACTGATCTAATCGATATCGGCAAAGCGCTCTTTCACATCAAACCTCAGAAAACGCGAGTTCAGCGCGGAAAAAAGATATATTTCTCTGTTTTACCTGTACCTGGTGCAGTACCTGGAGGAGCAGGCCGGGCGTTGATCACCAGTACCACCGCCGGAACCTATTTGGGGCCGCAAAGTACTACCAATCTTTCCAGTGCCAACTTTGCACCTTATTGGAATTTTAAAGGACGTTTTGGTATTCCATTACGTACCAGCATTTGGCTGCCCAACAATACCTGGAATATTCAGGGCGATATCCGCTTATTGGTTTATCCACAATACACCTGGGGACTTGGGAGTGCTAATAATTACCAAAATAAAACATTGGTCAATCAGAATTATATCCGCTTCTACCAAACTGCACTCAAAAAAATTACGCCTTATTTTTATGCCGGCGGCGGTTATAATTTAGATTACCACAACAGCATCAGCAGTGACGACCCAGGTATAGACCTTCAGCAATTTACACATTATAACTATGGTACGCAAAGCAGCTCTTTATCCTCAGGGGTAAACCTGTCTTTGCTATACGACACCCGGAACAATTCGATCAATCCGCTACCCGGCTCTTACCTGAATATAGTTTACCGCACAAACCCCACATTTTTAGGGAGCGATCAAAAATGGAACTCGCTTTATATTGATGCAAGAAAGTATCTGCCTTTAGACCGCGACAACCCAACCCGACAAAACACACTTGCTTTTTGGTCTTACTTCTGGACAGTGTTTAACAGTAATGCCCCATATCTGGACCTTCCGGGCATAGGCTCAGACCCTTATAATAGGTCAGGCGAGGGATTAGAGCAAAACAGATACCGAGGCAGATCACTGGTATATCTGGAAAGCGAATACCGGCGCGATATTACCGGCAACGGGCTACTGGGATTTGTTGCGTTTGTTAACGTTACCACAGTAAGCGGTTCGGGTTCTCTTTTAAGATCGTGGCATCCGGCCGCAGGCACTGGCTTGCGCATTAAATTCAATAAAGGCTCCAATACCAATATAGGGATAGATTATGCCTTCAGTAAAGGTTACAGTGCAGTATTGCTGAATCTGGGCGAAAAGTTTTAATAGTAAGTTTAAATAAGTAATACCATGGAAAAAAACTGTTATATAAAATACTTTAAGGTAAGTAAGAACGATACAGCGGTGATGGAAATATCGACTAACGATTTTAAGCCGGTAGCTTTGAACCGTTTTAAGCGGGAAATGCCGGTCTTTGTTCAGCCAGATAATCTTAACATGGGACAAGGGTTTAACTATTCTCTTCTATCTGAAGAGGATAGGTTCTATGGATATTTGGAGAAAGCCGTGGCAATGGAAAGAGCAAAATCGGGAGCACTTATTTACATTAATTCGATGATCCGTGAAATTGAAGCCGGTATTGCCAAGCTTATTAAATACAGGATTGACCACTACGACGACCTTAACAAAAACCTGCTTGATGAGAATATAAGAAAGTTTTGCCAGGCAATGCATATTAAATAATTACGCTGATCTCTGCCGATAGTTCCTTATAAATAAGCGTAGGATTATAGGGTGCAGGTAGTGTCCACCTGATCTAAACTGGTCATTTATAAAATTCGGTTACGGCCGGCTTTTTGCACTATATGTTAAAAATTATACTATGGAAATCAAATCATCATCATTAAAAAGCAAGCAACAGGTCACTAATGATCTAAAAGAAATACTCGAGTTGGTCAACGACGGAAAGGAAGGATATCAATCCGCGGCAGAAGCCACAGAAAACCCTGAATTACAAGCACTGTTTTCCAGGATCTCCGGAGAACGCATTGTCTATGCTGCTGAACTGAAAGAACACATCGCACTGCACGGTGAAGATGCCGATAATGAAAATGGAGGCATATTAGGTGGTTTACATCGTGCCTGGTTAAATGTCAAGCAGGCATTCAGCAGTAGAGAAGACTACGCAATATTGACTGCGATAACCACCGGCGAACGTGCCGCTATTGACAAATATGATATGTGTATCGCTGACTATGCCGATCACGCGGATCACTTAAAGTTGCTTACCGAACAACGGGACGGCATTCAGACTGCGCTAAGAGAAATTGAACAGCAAATCGTTAAAGCGAACAACTGATCGCCATTGCTTTTTAATATTGTAAGGGGTAATCATGAAATGCTGATTAATTTTCTTGCAGATACTTGTTATATAAGCCGAGCAAAAGCCCCGAATGGGGCTTTTTCGCTTACCGAGCGTAAGCCTTTTATGGCCTGATTAATGTTCACTAATTACAATATAAAGGACTTGACAATCATCCATAGATATTTAATTATAATTTGAGTTTTACATTTTTAATTAATTTGTATACCATTAAACAGGCATAGTAGTTTCTTGGCACAAGTACGCTTACACCCTTTATTAATTTAAATGCCAAAAGAAGTCGTAAAAATAAGGTGAATGACGGAATCAATGAATAGGGCTGATAACGGGCTTTGCAATTATCCCTGGCGGGGCAAACTGAAATAAAAAGTACTGCCTTTTCCCAGCTTGCTGTTGACGCCGATCTTGCCCCCATGTCTTTTGATGATCTCCGCACAAATGTATAGCCCCAATCCTAAGCCTGAATACTTACTGCCCTTATTTTCGATTTGGTAATAGCGGTCAAATAAATAAGGTATCTTATCGGTTTCAACGCCTGGCCCTTGGTCGGTCACCTCTACAAATATCTCGTTTGGCTTTCCTGTAATATTTACCAATACCTGTTTGCTGTCTGGCGCATATTTGATCGCGTTGCTGATAAAGTTATTGATCACCTGCTCGATCCGTCCAGCATCGGCAAATATGGTAACGCCTTTGTCACCAACTGTTAAAATTTCATATTGCTGATCAATACGTATGTGATGCACACAATCACCAATTAATTCATCCAGATCAACAAGCGTCTTATTCAAATGCAGCTGGCCATCGTTGAGCTGACTGACATTCAGCAATTCTTCAACGAGGGTATTGACCTTGCCGACATTCCGGTTTGCTTTCTCAATTAAGCCAGGCAGCATTTTATTAGCCGGATCAGCTTTTAGCCGGTCCATTAACTGCAGGATCGCTTTTAAGCTGGTGATCGGTGTTTTCAATTCATGACTGGCGATGTTGATGAAGTCATCCTTCTTCTTCATTGCGTTAATATGGCCATCTATATTTGCGCAAGAGCCGAACCAGTTCGTCAGATTGCCCTGTTCGTCTAAAAACTTTGCACCTCTCAACAGATGCCATTCGTAAGCGCCTTTTGTATTGACCACTCTTACTTTCGCTTCCAAGTCACTGCCGGTGGCCAAACTGGCGCGCCAGCTATTTAAAAAGTTCCGGCGGTCTTCCGGATGCATTTTTGAGAGAATGAAGGATGCGCGTGTTTCCTTACCGTCGCAGTCAAAGTATTGGCAAAATCTGGCATTAACATAATCAAGCGTACCCTTCGCTGTGGCCGTCCAGATGATCTCCGGAATTAGATCGGCCATAAATGCCAGTCGCTTCCTTTCACGTTCAGCGATCCGTTTCGCCTGCAACAGATCTTTCTCATATTGCCTGCGTTCAGCATTGCTATTAAGTACGCAGTTGACCGCCGCCAATTTGCCTGTATTATCCAGGACTGCGGAAGCATTTAGCAATACGGGAATAACCGTGGTGTCTTTTCTGAGGATCTCGTAACTTAATTCTTTAACGGATTTGTCTACGCCTGCCAGCGGCATAAAGAACATCTCGAAATGCATCTGGCCACCTTTGGGCAGCAGTCTGCTGAATTTTTGACCAATTAGCTCAGTTGCATTATAACCCAGCCAGGTAAGTAAAGTACGATTGATCTTGATGATGATGCCTGTGGGTGAAATAGAAAAATACCCGCAGGGCGCTTTATCGTAAAGCTCAGCCACATCGATGAGCGACGCGAGAAATTCCTGTTGCTCACTTTGTGACCGATCCATATTAATTGAATAGAAGATAATTTTTGATAAGCGAAATAGTTTCTGCCGGCTCACTGATATGCGGGCAGTGGCCCGTAGCATTCATTAGCACAAGCGTGTTGCCGGGCATATGCTGCTGCACATAATGTCCTACAGAAGTTGGCGCAATGATATCATCCGCACATTGCAGCGTGAGGCTATCCACCGTTGCGTTGGACAGATCGGCGCGGTTATCTGCGAAGAACGTCGCACGGGCAAAGTCGCGCGCAATATCGGGGTCGTTGGAACAAAAGCTGCCGGTCAGGAACTCACCAAGTTCAGGACGGTCAGGATTACCCATTATCGCAGGTGCCATGGCGCCTGACCAGCCCAGATAATTGCTATCCATGAATTCAAATAAGCCTTCCAAATCTTTTTCTTCGAAACCGCCGGTATAATCTTCGGTGTTCAGATATCTTGGCGAGGGACCGATAAAAATAAGTTTAGCAAATAATTCCGGCCGCTTATTGGCGGCAAGTAAGCCGACCATGCTGCTGACAGAATGGCCAACAAAGACCACTTTGCTCAATTCCAGCGCATCACATACATCCAAAAGATCCTGCACATAACCATCCAGGCTGTTGTACTTGACTTTATCATACTGACTAATATCTGACTTACCGGAACCCGTGTAATCGAAAAGTACAACTTTGTAATCGGAAGTGAAAGAGCCTACCACATACTGCCAGGCATGCTGATCACAGCCAAAGCCATGCGCAAACAATATCACCTGTTCGCTCTCACCGATAACATTCACATTATTACGTTTGAGTACTTTTTCTTTCACGATGTTGTCCGATCCGCTGTTAACTGATAAAGATAAAGTTAATTATTACAAATAAAAGTCAGGCATGGGCAAGTGACCGCACTTTGGAAGACAAGTGATCCATGTCAAATGGCTTTTTAATGTAATCATTTGCCCCGCATTCAGTACACACTGTACTGATGTTCATTTCGGCTGATAGCAGGACAATGGGAATATGGCGGGTTGATTCCTGAGCTTTTAAGCGGAGGCAGATCGCTGCACCTTCCTGGCCACCCGCGCTTAAACGAAGATCCAACAGGATGAGGTGCGGCGCCATTAGCTTCAGATCTTCGATTTCCGCACCTGTTTCAGAACGGAAAACCTTATAACCTTCTAATTGGAAGATCAATTCGAGTATGTCTAAAATATCTGTATCGTCTTCAATGATCAATAGTGTTTTTTGCTGCGGCTCGTTATCCATGTACAGGTAGTCACAATTATCGCTCCACGTAATGTAATTAAAGGTACTAATAAAGAATAAAGCGGAAAGTCCATGTAATGCGCTGCTTCGAAATGACTACGCGACGGATCGATTCAGCTGCTAACAAAAAAAGCACCTGTAGTAACAGGTGCTTTTACGAAAAATTGTATGTTGGGTTTAAATCACTTGTACATTGATCGCATTCAGACCCTTGCGGCCTGTTTCGACTTCATAACTTACGCGGTCGTTCTCATTGATCTGATCTATCAGACCAGTTGAGTGAACGAACAGGTCGTCACGATTGTCGTTTTGTGAAATAAATCCAAACCCTTTTTGAGTGTTGAAGAATTTCACGATTCCTTCTTGTTGCATATTATTTATTTTAGTAAGTGAGCAAGGTAACCATAATAAACGGCAATATGCTTTTATTTTTAAATAAATATTTGAAAATCAATAAATTAATTGAAAAGCGATACGCCTTGTGGCTTTAAGCAACTTCTAATAAGCTAATCGCTTCTTCATTGTCTTGCTGTGCCGCCAGATCAAATACTGATAAACCACGGCTATCCACAATGATCTGGCGCCTGCGCCATCTACAAGTAACCAACGCACCAGTTCGGGAGGTAGGCCAAAACGAACATTAAATTCCCAATTGCGGACAGCAAATCTTTCAAATTCGACAAAGGGGTGAAAATAGATGTTTGACCCGATCATGTTTATCGAACTTAATTATTAAAACCACGAATGCCTTATATAGCATACTTCATTATTTATAAAATATCTAGATTGCATAAATTGATTATCTTAATCAAATTTGCGTCAATCGCTGTTAAAATTATGTGAGTAAAGAAGTGGGTTGTTTTGAAAATATAAATTAACTTATTGATAAGTTGTTATTTGCGTAAAGGATTAATCCTCCTGCCCTAACTAATGATTGCTTTTTCTAGCTTTATCTTAGAACCTCAATAGTCTTCAACAAATTTCGTGCGTTGATTATAAGTTCTGCTTACCTTAAGGGAACTATTGAGCTTAACATCTACCAAACCAGTTAGCTAAAAATTATTACTAATTCCGCGTAAATCATGAACTGCAATAAGGGATGTGCAAAACACTTTTGGGCATTTGTATTTTCGGATGTTATCACTTACCTTGGATTTAGATAGCTATACCCATACATAGTCTTGAAATTCTACATAAGAATAACATTTGAGTTGACTATATTTGTGTCGTAATGGTTACGAAACCTATTCCGTAACCTTGATGTTTTCAAGATATTTAAGTGTTTGATTATCAATTTACTATAAGATAAGGTTCGAGCCCAGGTGGGCGCACAAAAGCAGTTTTTCAAGAATTGCAAACCCTCTAAATCAGCGATTTAGAGGGTTTTTTATTTTATTCTGGTCCTTTTCAGTCCTTACGAATGCACGCTTTGGAACACCAATCCGGCCCCCCGAAAGTAGTTATTACATTTGGGGGTCAAGAACGTGTTAAGTGGCTGCTAGATAAGATATTATATCTTTAAATAAAGATCGTAATGAATCCAAAAGGACTGGAATTCTAACCACACTTTCGCCTTTCCTGGCCCCTGAAAATGACGATTTCGGGATGTAATTAATCATTTATTCATTTAAAAACTGTAAAAGATGAAGACATCACAGTTGTTTGGTGTGCATTTCACCATCAAAAAAGAAAAGGCGAAGGACGGCGTAACGAACGTTTATGCAGCCGTTACCGTCAACAAAGAACGTGTTCGATTCGCATTAAAACATCAAGTGAAGGTCGACAATTGGGACTCGGGTCGTGGCGGTCTAAGGATAAAGGTCCCCGAAGCCAAAGAGACCAACGCTTACCTTGAACAGGTCAAATTCACGATCACAACCTATTACCAGCAATTACAGATCGCTGGCAAGGAAGTTACGCCACAACTACTTAAGGCTATGTTCCTGGGCGAAGATACTGAGCAAACCTATTCGCTCAGCAAATTGATGGACTACCACTACGAGACCGCCTCTGCCGCCCTCACGTGGAGCACACTCAAGCATTATGCTGTAACCCGCCGGTACCTGGAGAAGTTCCTGAAAGAAAAGCGCAATACGACCGACATCAGGATCAATGATGTCGACTACAAGTTCATTATTGACTTTGAGACCTATCTCCGGAACCATAAGCCCAAAGATCATCAACGGCCGATGAACAACAACGGCGTAATGAAACACCTGATCCGCCTGCGTAAAATGACGACGCTCGCGTTAAAATTGACCTGGATATCCCGTGATCCTTTCAAGAATTATAAGTTCAGGTATAAAAAAGTTGAGACCGCCCTCCTCAATCAAAAAGAACTTGATTCCATCAAGGTAAAAGATTTTGCTGTCGACCGGCTGAACATCGTTCGTGATCTATTCGTTTTCAGTTGCTACACCGGGCTATTTTATGTGGACCTGATGAACCTGAAGGAGAACAATATTACTACGGGTGAAGATGGTGCGCAGTGGATCAAGTTATTCCGCCAAAAAAGCGACGAACCGACCAATATCCCTATCCTTCCCGTCGCCCAGCAAATTTTGGAGCGTTACCGTCACGGTGACCGCGCGGAGATCACAGGTACGCTTTTCCCCAATCTGTCTAATCAAAAGGTTAACAGTTACCTGAAAGAGATCGGCTTTATGAACGGGATCAAAAAGGTACTCACATTCGGTGTCCACTACGATAACCCTTTCTAATAATGTTCCGATCGAGACGGTTAGCAAAATGATGGGCCATACCAAGATCGCCACCACCCAGATCTATGCCAGAGTACTGCTGAAGAAGATCAGTGATGATATGGGACAACTTAAAAAGATCATTGAGAACAATCAGGGCAGCACAGATCATGATTGATCAAACCAGTTATTGCGAATAATGCAACAACTGATCCAAAGCAGGCTATGATTAAACCATGGAGACAATCGAATTTCCAGTCCAATTACTCAATAACGAAATTATGCACAACGATCAGATCATTATATATCAGGACGCCGGCGGCGGCGCCACAGTTGAAGTTAAATTGAGGGATGATACCCTATGGTTAACCCTTAACCAGTTAGCAGAACTTTTTGAACGTGACAAATCAGTCATATCCCGACACCTTCGAAATATATTTTTGGAGGGTGAACTTGACCGGAACGCAATTGTTGCAAAAAATGCAACAGTTCAAGCGAGGGAAACCGAAACGTAGTTCGGGATGTGGAGTATTACAATTTAGACGCAATCATATCATTAGGATACCGGGTAAATTCAAAACGGGGAACACAATTCCGCATTTGGGCTAATCAAACCTTAAAAGATCATCTGATTCAGGGTTATACGATTAACGAACGGAAATTGAAGGATCAGTCGGCTCAATTTGATTCTCTTAAACAAGCCGTAAATCTCTTAGGGAATGTTATAAAGAACAAAGAACTTTCCAGTGAAGAAGCTGTCGGTCTTTTAAAGGTGGTTACCGATTACAGTTATGCACTTGACGTACTCGATAAATATGATCACCAACAATTATCACTTGATGGAACGACAGACTACCAGCTATTTGTTGCAACATACGAAGAAGCTATTAAAGCTATTGATGACCTTAAGATCGTTTTTGGGGAAAGTAGTTTGTTCGCAAATGAAAAAGATGATTCCTTTAAAGGATCCATTGGTACAATTTATCAATCATTCGACGGTACAGAGTTTTACCCCACCATTGAAGAGAAAGCAGCCAATCTTTTATATTTCGTTGTCAAAAATTATTCTTTCTCTGACGGGAATAAGAGGATCGCAGCTTACCTTTCGAAGCGATCTTTAGTTCAATGGCAAAGCCACCTTGCAATTGATGCAGGTGGCTTTTGCGGCTTAGATGACGAACTAAGCCGGGGGACCTCTCAAAAAAACAATTGGTTAGTAAAAGCTTTTTATCGCACGATCGCCGTGTTTAAATATTAAAAATCAAAGTCTATAGCCGCCGCTCGCCTCAATTACCTGCGCGGTTACCCAACGGCCCTCATGTGAGGCAAGAAAGGCAACAACAGATGCGATGTCTGAAGTTTCTCCGAAACGGCCAAGTGAAGTATCTGCCTCAATAGATTTGACCATATCCGAATTTTCGCGTACCGCAGCGTTCATATCCGTTTTGGTCCAGCCCGTAGCCACTGAATTAACGGTGATCCCGCGTTTGCCCAATTCCATCGCTAAGGCATGGGTTAGCGTATTGATAGCAGCCTTGGCCATCGAATAGATCGGGACCATTGGCAAGGGGCGTGTGGCGAGACCTGACGAAATATTAATGATACGGCCACCATCTGATAAACGGCTTTGTGCCGCCTGGGTCATAAAAAACGGCGCGCGTGCATGTACTGCGAACATGGTATCAAAGCTTTCCGGTGTGGCGTCAGCCAAACCGCCCCAGCCTGAGTTTCCTGCATTATTTACCAGGATATGCAACACATTGCTGCCAGTACGGCTGGTCAGTTCGGTATCCAGTTGCTCAAATAAGGCTGGTATCGCTGAAGCGTTCACCAGGTCAGCGAAAAGCGCGAATGCTTTGCCGCCCGCTTGCTCGATACCCGCAACCACTTCTTCCGCTGCATCCTTACTTGCATTGTAGGTAACGGCCACCAATGCGCCATCTGCGGCAAGCCTTTCAGCGATCGCACGGCCAATGCCGCGTGAACCGCCTGTTACTAATGCTGTTGTATTGGCTAATACCTTACCATTCTTTAACTCATTTTCTTGTGCCATAATATGTTTTTGATATGTTGTGACAAATTTCCGCAATGCCATGCTTTTCCATTTTGCCGTTTTGCGGGAATACTTTGCCGAATCTGGTATTGCTGCTTTTTAGTACCTGCCTTGCGTGAATTCCTCGTATAACTTTAGATGGATCGGTGGAAGGATATCAAGGCGTCCGCCTACAGGGGTCTTCCGTTCGGTCTCTTTAAGCAGTTGTTGTGCGGCAGTTGGCCTCAGCGGATCAACGAATGTGGTCTGATAGATCCTGCGTGCGTCGGCGTCGTTAGACCCCTCCGGAACAACAGGCGCATATGGCCAGTAATAGATCGGCGTCATCGGTTCAAATCGCCAGCTTTCGGCAAGTGTGCCCGCATCTACGGTATCATAACCGATCTTATTGGTGAACTGCTCGACCGCAGCTTTCGCCGCCTCATCATCACCAGCAATAGGAATTGTCGTACGGCCGGGGTCATTTTTGGGCCTTGCATGCAGGGCGATATGTGGATATGGAATATTGTTGAACGCTTTCACGACCTCCGATCCGATCAGGTGTTGCTGTACCAGTTCACTCGAAGTGAACTTATTATTATCCAGTTCCTCGATATTGTAACCGATGGGATAATAATTCATGGTGTCGATCACGATCTTTCCTGATAGTTTGTCGGCAGGTAATGATCTGTAGTTCGGTAAAGGTATCGTGGCAACAATAATATCCGCTGCTCCGATTGCCTCGCTGATGCTACCGGCTTTTGCCAGCGGACCCAATTCTGCGACAAGTGATTTCAAACTTTCCGGCCCACGCGTGTTACTGAGTACGACGTAAATACCCGCCCTTACCGATAAACGGGCAAGCGTCGTACCGATCTGTCCTGTGCCGATAATGCCTACCGTTCTGATCTGATGATCGTTCTTTGATGTTTTTATTTCCTCTGACATAAGATATGAATTTATAGGATGATAAGAATGAGTAAGCCGGAGAACCTGCGGTTTCCGGCGTTACTGTTTGTTATTGGGGTATCCGGGATATTCCTTTGTACTTACCCGCCAACGGTTTATTTCAAGTGGTACTGGATAAAGCCACCGTCGATCGCGATATCTGCACCGTTGATATAACCGGCAGCTTCGCTGGCCAGGAATACCACAGCGCCTGCGATCTCGTCAGCGGTACCAACACGTTGCAGCGCAGTGGTCGAAGCCAGGTAGGCCTGAGCTTCCGGCGGTGCAACCGAATCAAGACCCGGAGTAGCGATCGGGCCTGGGCTAACGATATTTACACGGATCTTTCTTGGCGCAAGTTCGTTCAATGCTACATCAGCGATCTTATTGATGGCCGCTTTGGTCGCTGAATAAACAGCGGTCGCAATAGCTGAACCTGTTGCCACACCTGAAGAGGTGAACGTGATCGATGCCCCGTCAGCCAAATGCGGGATCAGCTTTTGCAGCGTGAAGAAATGGCCTTTAACGTTGGTATTGAACTGTATGTCAAAGTCCGCTTCGGTAACGTGCTCGATCGGTGCGAAAGCGGCAACACCTGCGTTCAGGAATAATACGTCGATCTTTACGCCGCTATCGGCGATCGCTTTTTCCAAAGCAGCGATTCCGTCGAATTTCGAAGTATCGGAGACAACAGTTTTCAAGTTTGCGCTGCCGATCTCGTCAGCAGCTTTTTTCAGGTTATCTGCATTTCTGCCGGTGATCCAAACATTAGCGCCCTGACCGATAAATTGTTTTGCGGTGGCTAAGCCAATTCCCTGACTACCACCGGTTATTACTACATTTTTGTTTGATGAACTCATTTTCTTGATTATTTAATTAACGATGCAAACATAGGTCAACTCAATTTATTTTCGTTACTTTGTAACCTAAAGTAACGGTATATTTGAGGTAACCAAGTAACTTATGACAGAAGAAATTTGCCACAAACGCGACATCCTTGCTATCCATGATGCGATGGATGTACTCAACGGAAAATGGAAGATCTCCATCATTTCCTCTATGTGTTATTACAATGATCGCCGGTTCTCCGAGATCTTAAATGACCTGCACGGGATCTCCAATAAACAGTTGAGCAAAGAGCTCAAAGACCTGGAGGAGAACAAACTGGTTAAAAGAACAGTCCTGGACACAACGCCTGTATCGGTAAAATATAACCTGACCGAATATGGCTGGTCCCTACAAAACCTGATCTATGATCTTTCCGATTGGGGTAAAACACACCGTCAGGTCGTATTACGCGAGTCTAAGGAAACTCCGCAACAAAACGCAGTAACTGCCTGACAGCAGTATATGGAACAACATGGCGATGGCTGACCCCATGCTGTTCCGTACTTTGGCTAAAAGCGCTTACTGATCAATTCCATAAACACCGCGATCTGTATCTGCGGCAAACGAATGTGGCTTATACCAGGTTCTCGCGGAATATCGGGCCCGGTTGTGCCTGGATTACAGACACGCCGAGGCGGATAAGCGTTTCATCCCCGTTATACTCGTGGTTGGCAACACGGTGCATCAGTACACCCAGTTGCTCAATGGCACGTGCTGATTTCAGTTCGCCAGTATTCAACGGTGTGAAACCGGCATCGACGATCAGTCCGCGTGCTGCTTTTCCGGCTTCCGCATCGTCGCTTGCGTAAAATATGTTGGGTTTTACCGGGTTATCTTTCCATGCTGCCGGTTCCAGTGTTGGTGCCGGTAGGATGTTAAATGCTTTCACCACTTTCGCGGTCGGGATGCGTGACTGCAAGGTTTCAGCGGTCGAACTGTTCTTCATGAATTCCAGGTCGTGATAATGAACGAACTCTTCAGTAACGCCCAGCGGGTTCATGGTCTCGATCACTATCTTGCCGTTGAGGGCATCACCGGCAGCTTCCAGTACAGCTTCCAGGCGCGGCCAGTAAACTGAAAATAGCAGGACATCGCCAAACTCGGCAGCTTCCCGTATCGTGCCATAACGGGCTTTTTCTCCCAATTCTTTTAAAAGTGGTTCCAGGTTCCAGTAATCGCCATCCTGTGCAATGACCAATTCATGTCCGGCTGCTACCCACGCCCTGGCGAGTCTTGAGCCGATGTTTCCGGTATTCAAAATTCCGATCTTCATCTTATTTTTCTTTTGGTTTATTGTGTTCTTACACATGTTCTTTTCTAATGTCAAAGGTCAGCATACCCGCCGTTTCGGATTTTGCCGTTTTGAGGGAATACATTGCCGACTTTTCGAGTTTTGTAAAAACAATGTCATCAGGAAGTTCGCTCATCGGTAGGCGGCTCATGCGCCGCAGTGATCTCCGCTTCCTGCTCGATAGCCTCGACCGTCTGATGGCTTTGCCCCAGGAACAGGAATACCGTCAGGGCGGTTACCAGGGTGATGCCGCTTAACAACCAAAGCGCAGCCGTAAATCCGTTATTGTAACCCAGCAAGAGCGTTGTTTGATCTACCTGCGGGACCAGTGCTGACGCGCCTTTTAAATTTCCCGTAATCAAAAGCTGGGCTACTGCATTGGCCTTGCTATTGACCGCCGTTCTCAGGTTGGTATTGATCAGTGCGGAAAGACACGCTGTTACGATAGCCAGGGCAACGCCTTCGCCAGCTACACGCGAGGTACTGAAGATGCCGGTCGCCATGCCGGCGCGTTCTTTCGGGACCACGCTAACGGCGAGGCCGTCCATCAATCCCCAGGGCAGGCTGATGCCCACACCGACCGTTAACAAGGGGCCGATCAGCGCGACCGGGTCGGTGCCCGCAGGGTGCTGGCTGAGCCAGTAAAGACCGGCAGCAGAGATCGCCAGCCCGGCACCGCAAATGGTCGCCGGGGCGAACCATCTGGTGAGCAGGCCTGCCACGATGGGCAGGATGAGAAAAGGTGCGGACAGGGCGACCATCAACTGGCCGGCGGCAAGTTCATCCATTCCTTCGATACCCACAAAACGAACAGGCAGCAGTACTAAAAGCGCCACGAAAGCGAACGACGGCGCGATCGCCAGTAACTGCGCGCCCACAAAACGCGGGAAAAGGAACAGGGACAGGTCCAGCATCGGGCGTTTGGAAGCCCTTTCTATCAGTACAAAAATGCCGAAGAGTAAGCCTGATCCACCTAAAAGTCCGGCCACCAGCGGATGCGACCATCCGCTTTCCGGTCCTTGTATGATACCGAAGGTAAAAGCTGACAGTGCGAGCGTAAAACTGATCGCACCTTTCCAGTCCAGCCCGGCGGCCTCCGGGTCACGGGATTCCCGCATGAAAATAGCTGCAAATAATAAGGCGAGTACAGCAAGTACCAGCACGAACACAAAAATGGCCGGCCAGCCGAAGTGCGCGATCAGCCATCCGGCGGCGATCGGTCCGAACGCAAGCCCGATGCCGATACTGGTGCCCACGATACTGAAAGCCCTTAACCTTGCTGATCCGTCAAATTCCTGCGCCAGAGAAGCAAAGCCACCTGCGAAGGCAGCAGCTGCACCCAAACCTTGTAAAGCACGTAGTATATCGAACCACAGGATGTTGGCCGAAAATGCAAGACAGATCGAGAAAAAACCAAAGATGGCCAGTCCCCAAAGCAACAGACGTTTACGGCCATAGTTATCTGCTAAAGCGCCCGCAGCCATTAGTGTACTGCCGAAGGTTAGCAGAAAGGAGTTGATCGCCCAGTTCAGTTGTATCGGTGTGCCGCCGAGCGAACGGCTGATCGCCGGTAAGCCGACAGCGATCCCGGTGAAACAAAATGGGGTGGCGACCGCTACGCAGCAGACCGCTATCAGCAATAGATCCCGCGCGGGTTTGGCGATACGGCATCGTTGGCGTTATTATTTTCGGTTGGACTGATCATATTGACATCATTTATTTGAAACGATGTCAAATTTCCGGATGTGGCAACAACAGCATTTTGCCGTATTGAGGTATTACTTTGCCGTAACTCGACGGTAACAAAATAAAAAACCTTCAGGATGGATCATCCCGAAGGTTTAACGCTACACCCGCAGCGTATTTGAAATTGAAAATAGGCCCTTAATTAAAAGACTTTCTGAACTCCAGCGGAGACATATCGGTCTTTGCTTTGAACAATTTCGTAAAGGAAGAAGGGTGACCGAAGCCGAGTTCATAAGCCACTTCACTGACAGACATATTCGTTCCCGACAGCTTTTCCTTTGCTTTCTCAATGATCTTCTGATGGATCACTCCCAACGCGCTCTGACCAGTCACCGAGCGCACCATATCACTGAGATAACTCGGCGAAACATTCAGTTTCTCGGCAAGGAAGTGAACGGTTGGAATGCCTTCGCTCAGTGTTTTATCACCATTCAGGTATCCGTCCAGAATATCATCCATTTTTTGCAGGAGATCATTGTTGACGACCTTGCGCGTAATGAACTGACGTTTATAGAACCTGTTCGCGTAGTTCAGCAACAATTCGATCTGCGCGATGACTACATCCTGGCTGACATCATCGATCCGGCTGTTCAGTTCATCTTCGATGTTCTGAAAAATGGTGATGATCGTATTCCTTTCTTTATCGGAAAGGTGCAGCGCCTCATTCGTATTGTAGGAGAAAAAGCCGTACTGTTTAATGGTTTTCGCGATTGGATAGTTCCACAGAAAATCGGGATGAATCAGCAGCGTATACATCGACCAGTCATCCGCCACATCGTAAACACAAGGGCTGATCACCTGGGTTGGCGCGACGAAGGTCATTCCGCCTTCCGAATAGTCATAATGGCCTTGTCCGTATTTGGACTTACCACTCATGCCAATATTTAAAGTGATACGGTAGAAGCCCGAGACAACGGTACCCGGAAAATTGTTTTTTGGGATCTGGTGTTTCGGCCAGTCGATCAGACTGATCAGCGGATGCGCCGGAACAGGCAGGCCATGGTCCCGGTGGATCTCCGAAAGCGTTCTGGTGTTTACCGTAGCGGTTCTTTCCTTTTTCATGATTTATAAATTTAAAGCATTAACCTTGAATGTTTTAATTGCAGGTTAATATTTACATTTCCTAAACTTATCTGCCGTGGATGTTCGGTCCCTCGATCAGCGCCGGTGGTTTTACTTCTTTCGGCAGATCATAACCTTCGCTGAAAAGGTAGTTGGCCAGATCAAGTGAGTTGTCAGCGGTATCCCAATGCGTCACCAAACCGTTCTCGATACGCAGCAGGAAAGTTTCTACTGAAGTACCGCCCTGACCGCTTGGCTTGATACCGTAAAATTCTTCACCATCATGTTTCCAGTGCAGGTTGACCGTTACTAGGCCTCTGTCACCGGCCACATAATGATCGATCAGGTCGACTGTCGGACGGAAAGCAGCGTGAAATGCTCCGGCAAATGATTTAAGCGTTTCTATTCCTGCTAAGCCGCGACCGGCCGGGCTGTTTAGTTTCACATCCGGGTGTATCACACCATCCCATTGCGCCAGATCATTGTTTGCGAATGCTTTATAGATTTTTAGCGTCAGTTCGTTGTTGTTATTCTCTTTAGCCATGATATCTAAGATTTGTTTATTATCCAAAGGTCTGTATCATAGCACATTTTCATTTTGCCATATTGCGGTATTGCATTGCCAAATTCTGTGATGCCGAGTTGCATTTGCCAGAAAATCGCATAATGCATATTTCTCCTTCTTCTTCCGTGATTTCAAGTTTTGAATTTACATCAATCCTTTTATAATACTCTTCAAGCAAAAAGTTGCACTTCCGCTAATGCAGTTATATTACGGTTTTTATCCAAAAGGCGTAAAAATGCCTGACGCTCCATAATGCCGTTTGTTATAGGTATCAAAAACGCAAACACACCCTACGGTAAAATGAAGGCAACAACAATTTTTCTTATCACATTCCTGGTTATGGGACTTTTCGCAGCCTAGATCAACCCGCATTTTTTGTTTAATTCGTTAAGCTTTATTTACGGTAAGGTGATCAAAACGGACAGGGAGACCGCCGATTCGGTCCTGATGCTGGCTAATATCATGCGCTATGCCCTGGGCAGCAGTGAAAGCCTTGATGGTAAAGTGAATATCATGGATGAACTTGAGCACCTGAAGAATGTGGTGGAAATCAATCAGCGCCGTCACGACCATCATTTGAACATCAGGTACGAAGAGCAGATAGATGACCAGTCAATAAGCATTCTTCCGTTGGTGCTGATCACGCTGGTAGAGAACGCATTCAAGCACGGCTATCTGCATGATCCTGAACATCCCTTACAGATCAGGGTAAACACCGCTGTCAACGGACTCACTTTTGAGATCGGGAACAAGAAAGGCAAAGGGATCAAGGAACTGTCTAACGGCGTCGGCCTGCAAAACATCAGACAACAGCTGAAGCTGACTTACGGTGAAGGCTGTAGCTTTGTGATAGCAGACACCGGCTTAACTTTTAGTGTAACTTTACATATAAAATTCGAGTATGATCGATTGCGTTATTATAGACGATGAGCAGCACGCAATAGATCTGCTTCTTCAACATATCAGCCAGGTGCATTTTCTGCTCGTGGTGGGTACGGCGACAAATCCTGTCAAAGGATTGGCCATGATCACGGATCTGAAACCCGGCCTTGTTTTTTTGGACGTGCAGATGCCTCAGCTTACCGGGATCGAAATGCTTAAGCTTATCAGTAAGGACAGCCATATCATTATGACCACTGCATACAAGGAATATGCTATCGAGGGTTTTGAACACCAGGTTGTCGATTACTTGCTGAAACCCGTTCAGTTCCTTCGATTTTTGAAGGCCGTGAACAGGCTCTGGACAATCCACAGCAGTCTTCGACCGGCAACAGATCAGGATCATTATGTGTTTGTCAAAACCGAACAAAAGGGAAAACTACTTAAGATCGACGCACGCAGGATTACTTATATTGAAGGTCTGAGTAATTACGCGATCATCCATATGGACGATCAAAAAAAGATCATTACTTATCTAAAGCTGAAAGAGCTTTCAGAAAGTCTTTCGGCAAGAGGGTTCGTAAGAGTGCATAAATCCTATATCATTTCGCTCAGCCACCTGACAGCAGTTGAGGGCAACATGGTCAGAATTTTGAACGAAGAGCAACCCATTACGATCGGTGATGCTTACAAAAAGGCTTTCTTTGACTTTATTAATACCAAAATGCTATCGCTGCCGCCGCCGGATAACAGTTTCAATTAATTTAGTGGAGATATTGAACTATCACGTTTAAGAATGCCCTGCGGCTCGCTTAATCTGCACTGCGATCATTACAAAACATCTTTGATACGGGAACCTACGGTGGAACAGCATCCAGTGACTACGCTATGCCCGGCCGTGACCGAAGCATCGATCAATTGCCCGATGACATACCACTATAAAATTTATTAAAATTAAAAAGACGATTAACTATATGAACACATTAATAAGATACGGGAAAACTAACCTAAAAACAATATTGGCGATTACTTTGATGGCCATAAGTACACTTGATGCATCTGCGCAAAAAGATGTCGTTGTCAACGCTTTTAAGAAGTATGGTCTGGATCAGTCAATGTTGGACCCGATGAATTTAAGGTTACCTACAGATCGTACTTTTGAACTTAAAGAGTCGACCACTACCGCTGGTAAAACGAAGGTGCTTATCGCTAATTTCAACCCTGCTGCATCGGGCCGCGAGCAATGGAAAGTTGTTTCTGTTGACGGTAAAACACCCTCCTTGTATGAAAGCAATACTTTCCGCAATGCCAGGAAAAAACCGACCGTTGACAAAGCAGTAGAAACGAGTTTCAAGATCGAAAGCGAAACCGCGGACAATTTGGTGATCAGCTACAAATTGGATGCAGCTTCAATCCCGAAAGATGCAGGATTTTTAAAAGATTGCAGGGCGTCTTTGACGATCGACTTAAAGACCAAAGAACTCCAGCAACAACAGATCATCAATGAAAAGCCGGTCAAGATCGGTGCGCTGACCGCAGATAGATTTCAGATCACAACGAACTATTCATTTGATAAGATAAGCAAGCGATATCTACCACTGAAAGATGCCCTTAACATGGAAGCGAAATTTTTGGGTAGAGCGGTTACTACACAGGTAGAAACCGTTTATTCCAATTATTCCAATGCTCGTTAGAAAAAATACTTCTTCGTACGAATAATATTTGCGCCAGTACTGACCCGATGCCGCCATATGGACATCGGGTTAGCTGGCTTATATCGGAAGGGCTCAGTTTGCTTTAAGCCCAGCGATCCGACCATTGGTAAATTCCGAAGGTTGTTACTACAAAATATCAAGATCCCGGGCTACGAAGTAGCTTGGCACTAAAGGACGGAAACCTGTTCTATTGCGCAGTTTGGAAATATCCTGCACGCCCTGGAACGGATCGTCAAGCGGGCCCTCATCAATACCAAAAGTTCCTTCCATCTGGCCGATAGAATGAGCCAGCTCATATAACGTTATCGGGGCATCGTCGGCCACGTTAAATATCTCTCCGTCCAGGCCTTCGGTGTTCAGCAGTAGGATCAGCGCCTGTGCAACATCGAGATGATGTACCATGTGCATGCGTGAGCCTGAATGCATCTTGAGCTTGCCAATGTAAGGAATGATCTCTGCGATGTGCGGGTCGTTGTCACCGTAAACGAAGCCAAGCCGCAGCACACGAACGTCAAAACTCTGGTTTTGGTGCATACTGATCAACTCCCTTTCTGCGGCTATCTTGCTGGAAGCGTAAGCACGCGGGTCATTGATGTCTACTTGTTCATCTTCTCTTGCTGGCCGACGATAACCTGAACCATACACATTGGAGGTGCTGGTAAATACAAAACGTTTGACACCCGCTTCCTGCGCGGCCTGCGCCAACGCGATACTACCTTCACGATTGGTCTTTATAATACCTTCGTTATCTGTAAAGGTACGGAACAGTGCGGCGAGGTGGATCACCGCATCCATCCCCGCTACCGCAGGTGGCAAGGTCGATGGTTCATACAGATCACCGGTAATGGCTTTTGCACCAAGTCCGATCAATTCTGTTGCTTTCGATCTGTCCCTTACCAGTATAGATACGTCATAGCCTTTGGCTAAAAGGCGCGGCACCAAACGACTGCCTACTTTCCCTGTTGCTCCCGTTACTAAAATTTTCATTTTGAATGATTTATTGTTACAAGGCAAAGTTGCATGCAAAAAAGCCTGGTTGACCAATCAGTATCAATCCAATAATTATGAATTTCAAACCTTACGGAAACTGTTCGGCGTGCTGCCGGTGAGCCGCTTGAAATAATTGTTAAAGTAGGCTGGATAATCAAAACCAAGCGCGTAGGCGATCTCTGCCACACTCCAATCGCTATGCTGTAATAGCGCTTTAGCTTCGGCAATGATTCTCGCCGCTATATGTGCGGTGGTAGACCTGCCGGTCGTTTCTCTGACCGACCTGTTAAGGTAATTGACGTGTACCGTAAGATTGCTGGCGTAATCTTTCGGGCTGCGTAACCTTAATGGCTCGTTGCTCCGTTCTATAGGGAACTGTCTTTCGAGCAGGTCGGTGAATAAATGCGCAATCCGGCTTGCGCCATTCCTGAACGTTAGGGTTGCCTGTGCAGGCTGGATACGCAACGCCTCGTGAATGATTAGCGAGATGCTGCTTCTGATCAGATCGCCTTTGTAAAGGTAGTCGCTTTCGTAAACAGCCAGCATTTTATTAAACAGACCGTTCATAAAGCTTGCTTGTTCCACGTTCAGGGGCACAACCGGATCACCGCCTGTTCTGAAAAGCGGTGAATCGTGTAGCTCTCGGCTATTAAGGAAGGTTTCGGTAAAGATGCAGGCATAACCACTCGTGCGGTTGATACGCCGGACAAGAGCATGCGGTACACGTGGATTAACAAAAAAAAGAACCGTCCCTTTGATGTCGAGTAGCCGGCCACCAAAATCGATGGTCATGTCCCCATCGATCAAACCCATTTTGTAGAAGTCACGCCGTCCGGCTCTGACCGGTACCTCTGTTGAGGCAGGAATGGCATGAACCTTAAAACCTTTTAGTCTCAGGTCGGCAAGATCCAGTCCTGGAATTTCCGCGTTTTCGGGTTTTGACATTTACCAAAGTTACTAAAATCAATCTTTTCCCACTCGCATTTTGAGTACATCAGAAAGCGTGATAAATGTCACGCTCAAATTGCGTCAAACTACTTCGTTTCAGATGTGCCGTTGCTTGCAATTTTGTGTCACGCACTTCATGAGAAGGTGCACATTATTTAACAATAATCATTGAATAGATGAAAACGAGCACAGGCAACAATGCACCTTTATTCTATCAGGATGCAAGCTCCATGGCCGAGCTGATCCGCAAGAAAGAGATATCGCCGGTGGAGGTAGTGAAAGCACACCTTGATCGGATCGCAGCCATCGATCCTGAAATCAATGCCATCGTCGCCATCGCAGATACTGCGATGGATGAAGCAAAAAAGGCCGAAGCAGCGGTATTGCGCGGCGATGAATTAGGCCCCCTGCATGGTGTGCCTTTTACCGTTAAAGACTCCATCGACACGGCTGAGACTTTAACCCAAAGGGGTTCACCGATCTTCAAAGGCCGTATTCCGCAACAAGACGCCACCAGCGTGTCACGTATGAAAAAAGCAGGTGGTATTTTATTGGCAAAGACGAACTTACCAGAGTTTTCTTATTGGATAGAAAGTGATAACCTGCTGTCGGGCAGATCAAATAATCCCTGGGATCTTTCACGTACACCGGGCGGCTCCAGTGGTGGTGAGTCTGCTGCTATAGCGGCAGGGATGTCGCCTTTAGGATTGGGCACAGACTTGGCGATCTCGGTTCGCGGCCCGGCCGCACAAACGGGTATCGTTTCGCTCAAAGCAACCCATGGCCGTATCCCGATGACCGGCATTTGGCCAAGAGCGCCCCGCCGTTTCTGGCATGTGGGTCCTATGGCGAGAAGTATTCGGGACCTCGCATTGGCCTTTTCACAATTAGCAAGACCGGATGGTTTCGATGCCTATTCTTCCAGTACCGCAAACTTTAACAGCGGCATTGCTCAGTATCCATATCGGCCATTGCGCATTGGCTGGATGGTTGGGCCTGGTTTCGGGCCTGTTGATGCAGAAGTTGCAGCTACGGTTAAAGCGGCGGCCAAAGATTTACAGGATCTTGGGCTTACGGTCGAGGCTGTCGGAATACCTGCTTTGGAAAAAGACTTTGCGCTTGACGTTTTCAATCGCTTGCATGTGATGGAAATGAAACCAGCGTTCCGCCAGGCTACTGCCGGCCGTAGTGATAGCGAAATTTACAAGATGGCTAAAACAATGCTTTCATTACCGGATACCTCCATGGATGACTATATCGATGCTGAACAAGCGGCAGAACGCATCCGGGATGGGTATGCTGCATACTTCCAGCATTACGATGCTCTAATAACGCACGTATTGCCAATACCGGCCCACAAACATGGTGAATCTGAATTTGTGATTGACGGCCAAACGGTTGATGCAACCTATTTACAAGGCGCAACCGTGCCGTTGAACGTGACTGGTTTGCCGGGTATCTCGATGCGGTTCGGAACGAGTAAAGAGGGCTTACCCATCAATGTACAGATCGTGGGAAACTGGTTAGCAGAACCTACCATCCTGCATATTGCCTCATTGTTGGAAAGCGTCAGTACGGTGCGTGATCTGCATCCGAATTTCTAAATTTTTTAATTGCATAACATTGTGCGTTATAAGATCCCATAGACCCTTCGGATCAAACCGAAGGGTTTTTATTTCGCTTTACGAAATCTTTCCGAACCCGGCTGAGCGTTTCCCTGGAGATACCCAGATAAGACGCTACCATGTGTAAAGGGACTTTATTGAAAACTTTTGGATATGTTTTTTGATACTCCAGGTATCGTTCTTCAGCGGGGCTGCTGATCAGCGAAAAGATGCGTCGTTGACTCATTTCGAACGCTTTTGCATTCAAACGGTCAAAAAATAGTTTAAACGCCGGGATATCGTTCATTAGCTTCTCCCAGTCATCTTTATTCCAGATGATCAGCGTGCTGGCTGATAATGCTTCAATATTATAATCGGAGGGTGTGCCGTTGTTATAACTTTCAGGGTCAGTCATCCACCAGTGCTCAACACCAAAACGGACAGTATGGTCGGTGCCATTCTTATCGTAACGATAGAGCCTGCAACAGCCGTCAGCAATAAAGCACATGGATCTCCAAACTTCGCCATCGTGCAAAACTGATTGCCATTTGCGGATCTTTTTTATTTGTGCAGCCTGTTCGATCCGGGCCATTTCCTCGTTGGAGACCTCAGCAAACCCGCGCAGATATTTTTCGAAGACCTCGAACATACGCTCAAAAATAAACAATAGCTTGAGTCCCGGAAATGATTAATGAACTTAGATATACTTATCGAAGCGAACAATTCAGGCAATGAAACTGATCGGCATGCGCCTGACCGGCTTTGGATCAATACAACGTAAGTACTGCATAACAAGTAGTTAAGATTAGACTTTTTCTGTAGGTGGCTGTATTGGTGCACTATGTCTGATGAGTAATAAAGGCTGCCGTATTTATTAAATAATTAGAGTAGCGCTTCCTGAACAGCAAGCTTTTGCTCAGTTACGGTCCTATACATGTGTCCCCAGTCAGCCATAGCGTTGATCACATCATGCATCGTTTTTCCTAAATCAGTTGTATGGTATTCCACCCTTGGCGGCACTTCAGGGTAAACTACCCTCGCAATAATGCCATCTTGTTCCAATTCACGCAGTTGCGCGACCAGCATACGTTCAGATATCCCTTCGATTGACTTCTTTAGTTCGTTATAACGCATTGTTCCGTGCATTAAACGACATAAAATAGCTGGCTTCCAGCGACCGCCAATGATGCGCAGTGTATTAGCCATCCCACAACTGTCGGTTATCCGTCTTTCATTTATGGAGTTTGTTGAAGTTTCTTTTCTCATACTTACTTTTTTGTTAGTACCTAACAATTTATGCTTTACTTACAAATATAAAAGGTTGCTTGTACGTTTGTCCATTATTTTATAAAAACAAACATCATCATGAAAAAATTAGCGAACAAAGTAGCATTAGTTACCGGGGGAAGCCGCGGTATAGGAGCTGCCATAGTACAACGATTAGCATCTGAAGGAGCCAGTGTGGCATTCACTTACACCAGCGATAGTTCTGCTGAAAAAGCCAGTGCAATAGTTGCCGACATCCAGGCGTCAGGTGGTCGCGCTTTGGCTATAAAAGCCGACAGCCGCCAACCGGAGGCGGTAACCGGAGCTGTAAAAGCAACCGTAAACGAATTCGGCGGATTGGATATCCTGGTCAGCAACGCCGGCATATTTTTCGCCAAAGATGTCAGCGAACTGAGCGTAAGCGATTATGACGAAATGATGGATATCAATGTCAAAGCTGTCTATGTAGCGGCATTGGAAGCTATTAAGTATCTCAAGCAAGGTAGCCGCATCATCACTATTGGTAGTAATATGGGCGATACCGCCATCATGCCGCAGACCCTATTATATACCATGAGCAAATCTGCATTACAAGGCTTTACCCGGGCATTAGCACGCGACCTTGGACCTAAGGGGATTTCTGTAACCCTTGTTCAGCCTGGGCCGACAACTACCGATATGAATCCTGATAATACGGAGTTTTCAGACTTTTTGCGCTCTAGAATGGCAATGCCTGAATATGGAACTGCCGAAAATATTGGTGCATTAGTGGCCTTCCTGGCTGGTGAGGAGAGTAAATATATTACCGGATCATTCATTACCGCAGACAGTGGTTTTAACGCCTGACGAAATCGGTCGTCTGCGATCATTTTTTTAAAATGAAGGCAGCCTTGCTCAAGGGCCGCCTTTTTTTCAATCATACACTTATATGGAAACAGATACTGTTGACCCTCGCCGGTGGATGGCGCTGGCGGTATTGTTGACCGGCACATTATTACCGCCGCTTGATTTTTTTATCGTTAATGTAGCGCTGCCAACTATTCGGACAGACCTCCATGCATCCACCGGGGATTCCCAGTTGGTGGTATCGGTCTACGCTGCTGCGTATGCCGTCACATTAATACTGGGTGGCCGGTTAGGGGATATATATGGAAGAAAGCGGGTGTTCATTTTCGGCATGCTCGGTTTCGGCGTTACATCTGCTTTATGCGGCTTTGCACCATCGCCGGCCATATTAGTAGCCGGCAGGTTGTTACAAGGCGTGGCGGCAGCCATCATGGGTCCGCAATCGCTGGCATCCATACATGCCCTTTTTCCTCCAAAAGAAAAGAACCGGGCATTGAGCTTTTATGGCGCAACTTTTGGACTGGCATCCGTGGCCGGACAGTTGTTGGGAGGTGTGCTGGTATCGGCTGACCTATTCGGCCTGGGCTGGCGAAGTGTGTTTCTCATCAACTTGCCGGTAGTTGTTCTTGCCATACCGGCCGCCTTAATCTTCCTAAAAGAAAATCGTGCTGAAAAGTCCGATGTACTGGACGTTCCGGGTGCCATATTACTCGCTGCCGGACTGCTGGCATTCGTGCTTCCGCTTATAGGGGGTCGTGAAAATCACTGGCCATGGTGGTGCTTGATCTTGCTGATCATAAGTGTCCCTTTGCTATTGGCATTTTGGTATTATGAAAAAAAGAAGGAATCCAGAGATGCCTCGCCGTTGGTGTACCCATCTTTATTCATGAAGAGCGGATTAAGACGGAATCTGGCTGCAGCCTTCTTTTTTTATGCCCTGGCTTCTTTTTTCTTGATCTTTGCAGTGTATGAGCAGGATGCTCTGGGGCACGACACGCTGGCGACAGGTTTGGCCATTTTACCGCTGGGAATCGGTTTTTTTCTTGGTCCATGGTGCAGTCCCGCAATAGTTAGCCGGCTTGGTTCCCGAACGGCAGCATTCGGAATGATCCTTGAGATTACCGGACTCATTTTCACTGTTGGACTTTCCCTAAATGGAATTACGTCATATCTTTTTCTGCCGCTTTTTATTATAGGGCTTGGACAAGGAATTGCCATCCCGGCGCTAGTGCGCTTGAACGTTGACCAGGTTGATCCACGCTTCTCAGGTTTGGCGGCAGGTCTGGTAAGTGCCACTTTTCAAATAAGCGCTGCCGTCTTCGTTGCGTTGATCGGTGGGCTCTTTTTTACGCTCGCACAGGACGGCGCAAACGCGTCGGAAATTCAATTTAGTTTTGGCATAGCCATTTCAGTCATCGGATTTTCTTTAGCAGCGGCAGCGATGCTATGTTGGAAACGTTAGTGCAGAAAAACATAGGGTCAGAATCCATATTTCAAATTAAAATCACCGTTGGTAAGCTTGTCTACTCAGGAAACCGCCATGTTTTTTTGGCGGTTTCCTAATCGCGGGACTTGGTATTGCAGTAGACCGATAATTACCCGGTCACCTTCAAAGAATCGATGAGATCATTCTTTAGGCCTAAATGAAATTTTAGTACGATCGGGCTTCCGGGAAATGTACCTGAAACCTCGGCGGTTAATACACCGTTCGAGCCCGACTCATCGTATTGAAGCGGTTTCATGACAGATTTATATCTATCATTAGCATCTTCGATCCATGCCCGTATCTCTTCTTTACCAGTATGGACCTTGCCTTCGTCATGAACGATGGCGGTCTCGGTAAAACACTCTTTGTACGCTTCGCTGTCGTAAGTGTTCTGTGTTTCTACAAATTGCGCTACTAATTGCGGTAATTCCATGATCTTTATTTGATTAAATATTTATTTGAATTTTTAAATGGTTGGTACTGTCCCCCCGTCAATAACGAAATTTGTTCCTGTTAAGTAATTGGCCCTCGGTGATACCAGGAAGCCAACCAGCTCGGCTACTTCCTCCGGCTCGGCGGGCCTGCCGTAAGGTATGCCACCCAATGCATCCATCACACCTTGCTGCGCTTCTTCTACCGTGCTATTTGCATTTCTTGCAATTTCGCCCAAAAAGGCTACCGATGCTGCGGTATTGATCCATCCCGGCGAAACCGTCAGCACGCGGACTCCTTTTGGTGTAACTTCTTTTGATAAACTTTTACTATAATTGATCAGTGCTGCTTTTGAAGCTGCATACGGCAAGGTAGAATCGTAAAGCGGCAATATACCCTGAATGGAAGCGATATGAATTATAACACCGCTTTTCTGCTCGATCATTTGCGGTAAAAATCCCCTGTCAAGCCTGACAGGAGCCAGTAAATTAGCTTGCAGGGTTGATAACCAATCCTCATCATTCAATGCAGCAAAACCACCGGCAGGTGTGGATGAAGCACCAAGGTTATTAATCAGGATATCCAGCCTGCCATATTTTGACAGCACTTCGCTGATCACTTTTTGCGTATCTTCTGCCTTGCTCAGATCCGAAGGGATAAAATGCAGGCTGCTGTTCTCTTGTTCCGGAGTGTTCCTCGCAGTTATAATGACCGTTGCACCAGCCTGTAATAGTCTATCTGCAATAGCCTTTCCGGCGCCTTTAGTACCACCTGTTACCAAGGCGATCTTTCCGGATAATTCATTACTGTAATTGATTTCTTGTGTCATGATTTTAATTGTTATTGTTTGATTGTGCAAATCTCAACAGTACACGAGTATCAAACAATTACGGGGTTACGAATCAAATACGGATAAATTTGTCCGTATTGCACACCAATAAAGGCTGTTGTATATTTGTACTTATGTACGTTAAAAAGATCGCCCCGTCTCTTAATTGCGGCCTTGACCTGATAGGTGAGGTGCTGTATGGCAAATGGAAGATCCGCATCCTGTGGTTTATTCATCAAGGCCACTTACGGCCCAGTGAATTGCAGCGGAAGATACCCGACGCAACACGCCGGGTGCTTAATGTACAGTTGAAAGAGTTGGAAGATCATGAACTGGTGACCAGAACCATCTATCCGGTAATGCCTCCCAAAGTAGAATATGGTCTTACAGAATTCGGCAAAACGTTGATCCCCTTGATTGGATCCATCGGCCTTTGGGGCGACGAACATCAGGAGCGACTACGCAGGGTTATTTTAAAACAAAATGCACTATCAGTAAGCGAACCGGAAGTCGATGAGATATTAAGCTGACAGGTGCATTCTGATAAAAGACAGGGAGACTACTGTCACTGCCTTCTAATCAGTACCAACATCTTTCACCTTTGAGCAAATCCATAAATTTTCGGGAACTATTGTATCATTGACGTACCATGATGCTTATCAGGTATGCCTTAACCAGTCCAACACAATGACAAAAAATATATTTGATGCCAGCTTGAAAACCATTGGCCTTTTGCATGTAAACAACGAGAGTCTTGAACTGATCAATTCTGACGCTTATAAAGCTTATATCAAGGCAATGTACTTACCCAAGGGTTGTAAAATAAAAGTAGACTTTCATGTTTACCAAACGGATGGCCCCGCTTTGTTTTTCATAAGCCCGAACCAGGTGCTAAGTATTCAGAATATGTGCAGCGAGTCCGGGTATTTTATATTTTATAACCGGGACTTTTATTGTATCCAGATACACGATGAAGAAGTAGCTTGTGATGGCCTGTTATTCAATAACATCAACAATATGCCAATGACTGCAGTTCCTGATCAGGAGGCCATGTTCATTAAGTATTTATTTACCCAGTTGGAGAGTGAGTTTTTGCTGAAGGAATCCTCCCATGAAGAAATGCTTCGCACGTATCTGAAACAGTTGCTCATTAAGTCAACGCGGTTATGGAAACAACAGCATCTTGGCGGAGCACTTACCGACCAAAATAATGACCCGGATGCATTCCGACACTTTACTCAACTGGTAGAAGCCCATTACAAACAAAAACATACCGTAGCAGATTATGCTGATCTGATGCTCGTTGCACCTAAGACACTTACACACAAATTCAAAAGGATGAATCTTCCTCCGCCAAATGAAGTGATCAAAAATCGCATCATTTTGGAAGCTAAGCGACTTTTAGTCCATACGGCTATGACGGCTAAGGAGATCGCCTATGAACTGGGATACGATGACCCGGCTTATTTCAGCCGGCTGTTTTTTATTAAGACCGGTGACTCACCATCTGCATTTAAAGCTAAATATCTTGGGCAGCGCAATGCTGAGGAGACCAATACCGTTAAACTTAAAGAATTATAAAATAGTCGTTTGTATGCTTACTTTACAGTTGCTTACTGCAATGTATAATATAAATGACCATAGTCGATCCATATGAAAAATATCCGCATAGTCTTAACAGGCTGCATCTGTATCCTATATATTTTTAAAGCTTCGATAAGCCTTGGCCAGGATAAAAGCGAGGATAACAAAACAGACATTTTAGAGGCAGTTCAAAAAAAGTACGGCCTTAATTCGGGCAAGCCCTTAACTCAACGTGTTGAAAAAACGCCTGATGATGTGATCAAAATGTTTCGGGAAGCAGGAATGTCACCTACGGAGCATCAGCTGACCAAAGAAGAAGCAAGTATTGTCGCTTCAGCTTTTGCGGCGCTCCCGCCTTTGCATCAGCGAATACTAAAGCGACATTTGAAAAGTATCAGCTTTTTGGACAACATGCCCAATACCGCGCTGACATCACCCGTCGCTGATAAGGAGAATGTAAACCTGTACCATATCACTTTCCGGGCCGGCATTCTTCACCAAACCGTATCTGAGTGGGTAACTGAAAAGGAGCGCAAAAGCTTCGTCGCAGACCCGTCATTATCTATCTCTGTGCAGGCCGGTCTGTTGAGTGCTTTGACCTATGTATTGATACATGAGGGTACCCATGTAGTAGATGGTTCGGTCCATCTTATTTCGGCGGACACGATAGCCGGCAAGCCGCACATGACCGCTTTCGCCAGGGATTTTTCAAAAGGTGTTTGGCGTAACATTAATTCTCATAGCTGGCCATTTAGGGACTCTCTGGTGGTGAAAAGCATATTCCGGCCGGGCGGGCGTCGTTATCTGCCTGCTGAAGCCACGCAGGTTTACGGCGAACTCATCCGTACACCATTTGTATCTTTATACAGCACGGCCAGCTGGCACGAGGACCTGGCTGAACTTGTTACCCTGTATCACTTAACCAAAATTTTCAAACAACCCTTCCGTATCCAAATAGAAAAAGAAGGGAAAGTATTACAGGATTTTGAGCCCATGAGGTCCGGAACCGTTCAGAAACGGCTGAGGCTAATTCAACACTTTTACGATAAAGGTTAGATCACTGTCCCAAGCGGTGATTTTAACTCTTCAAGTACAGTAACGTCATTCGGTTTAGCAAGCAGCGATCCTGGTAAATGTGGTCTACTGCCTGTAGCAGGCACACAGGTACATGATATACAGCTTTAGCCATGATTTTTTGTTGAGGGATGTATTATTGCTCAAAGTGAAGCTTAGGTAACCCATTTTTATCTCTGAATACGGAACAGGTAACGCTGAACTCATCATCTTTTTTAGCTATCTTAAAAAGTTGATTTGGTGACCTGACAGTACCACGTATACATTATTTCGGGCCTCCGTTTCAAAGTCAAAACTCAGTACTTCAGTATATAAGCATGTCCGCGCCACTCCATATTGAACGGATAATACAGGCTGTACATGATCCCCTGTACATCGATATGCTCGTCTTCAACCTTACAGGTTTTTAATAGTCCATACTATACTTAATGCGTTGCAAAGTTGCAGCAAAGTTAAGTGTCCATCCGTGCCGAATCCGGAATATATCTCTTCTGGATCTTTAAAGCAGCCTTTATAACCTTGCGCACGAAGGCTCCTGGTCAATAAAGTGGCTTGGAAAAATTTGATCGAAGTGGCTATTGGGAAAAATCTGCAAGACACTCAGCTATATATCCATTCCCAGGTCGGGCAGTTCTGCCCACCTTTGTAATGTTAACCGATAGCAATAAAAACATTACATACATCAAAAACTAAAAACAATGAAAACACTTATCTCCACCATCGCCCTTTTAATTGCACTAACTTTTCAAAGCGTTAATGCCCAGGTAAAAAGAACACCCGCCTCAGCCGGACGTGCCGAGTATATTGAAGTAGAAAAAGGCGTAAAGCTACATATCACCGATCTGGGTAATGGGCAACCGATCGTGCTCATCCACGGCTGGCCTCTTAACGATGCGATGTATGAGTATCAATATCAGTACCTGGTGCACAAAGGCTTTAGAGTAATAGGTATCTCCCTGAGAGGTTTCGGCAAATCAGACCGGCCTTACGGCAAATATGATTTTGATGTTTTCTCTGACGACATTAAAGTTGTACTCGAAAAATTAAAAATTGAAAATGCAGTGCTGGGCGGGTTCTCGATGGGTGGCGCAGTGGTGACCCACTATGCAGCAAAGTATAACGGCGCGCACATCAGTAAGCTTGCACTATTCGGTGCTGCAGCACCGTCATGGAAACAACGCGCAGATTATCCTTACGGCATTACCGATGAGGGAGCAGCCGACCTGATCAAAACCATAGAAACCAACAGGCAACAACTGATCGAAGGATTTGGCAAAGGGTTCGGCGCAACTGATACCAGCCTTTCAGCACCTGCCGCCAACTGGCTGGCCAGCATCAGCGCTGATGCATCGCCTTATGCTACTGCACATGCGATCATGGCATTGCGCGACCTGGATCTGCGTCCGGCATTAGGCAAGATCAAGATTCCGGTAGCCATCTTCCATGGCACAAAAGATAGACTGTGTGACTTTGTATTTGCTGAGCAACTGCACAAAGGCCTGAAGAACTCATACATCGTAAAATTCGAGAACAGCGGTCACGCTTTGTTTATCGAAGAGATGGATAAGTTCAATACAGAACTGGAAAAATTCGCCAGATCTTAAAACCACAATCAATAATGATAAAGGGCATAGGCGACATAACGACTGTCTATGCCCGTTTAATTATGTAACCTTTTTCAAATTAATTAATCAACTGATCATGAACCACAAAAAAACAATAATACTCGGTGCTACAACAGAACCAGGCAGGTATGCCAATCTTGCAGCTAACCGGCTTGTTAAACTAGGATATACGATTGTAAATGTTGGCCTCAAATCAGGGGATGTAGCTGGCGTAAACATTGAAAAGCCGGAGATCATTCACAATGACATTGACACGATCTCACTTTATATCAATCCGCTAAATCAAGCTACGCTGTACGATTATATCCTCCTGACGAATCCTAAACGCATTATATTCAATCCCGGCGCAGAAAACCCGGTACTTGAGCTGCTTGCACGTAAAAGAGGTATTCAAACCGAGATAGCATGTACACTGGTATTGCTCAACACAGGGCAATATTGACAGTATAAGGTGCTTACTTACAACCTCTGAAACCTGCTGTTGGCGACTCAGGCCATTATAATCTTGTTAAAATCTACCCGTATTGAGTTACAACGCTCCCGCAATAGGTGATTGTAGCCAAACGGCCATCAAGGCATCTTTGCCTAATCACTTGCAAAAACGATCAGTGAATATAAGCAGGGTAACGCTATCGGTAAGCCGAACAGCTTGTCGACTTGCTGATCTATGCAGTAAAATTCATTAAAAACACTAACATGAAAAATCAACAAAATCGCACCCTGGGTGCATTCGAAAAAACCTTCTGGCTTTTAGATCAGATAGATTCTAAAGACTTTGCATTGGCCGCTGATATTGACGGCATTGAACCAGTTACTGCCTGGCAGCAGGCCATAAGATCCGCACAATTGCGACATCCAAATCTGTCAGTGCGAATCGTTCAAGACCAGTTTTCCAGGCCCGCACTGGAGCATGTTGACCAGTTGCCTATCCCGATCAGGGTTTTAAATGTGGATAAAGACTACCGCTGGGAACAGGAAGTGGAAAAAGAACTTGCTGTTAGATTTATTACGGCAGAAGGTCCGCTTTTACGGGTAGTGCTTATTCAGAAACCTGCTTCCACGGTCTTGATATTGGCGGCCCATCATGCAGTTGCGGATGGAACCTCGCTAAGTTACTTGATTCGTGATATTTTGACCGCTGTTAGTGGAAACGAATTACCGGCAATGAACCCTCAGCCGTCGAACGACGAAAGCCTTGGACTTCCTGAAGATGTAATTACTGCTCTTTCGGACAAGCAATATATATGGACCGATCAAAATAAAGCGGTTGCACCTAAAGTTTTAAGTATAAGAGTAAACAAGGAAATTACTGATAAACTTATTGATAAGGCACGGGAAGAAAAGACAACGGTACATGGTGCCCTTTGTGCTACTGTATTGATCTTATCAAGAAAAATGCGTTCTGAATGGTCTGACAAAAAAATTGAAATGATCTCTCCGATATGCGCCCGACGACCGCTTGGTCTGGATGATAATTACGGCTTAAATATTACTACACATGCGGTATATTTTGAAGGAGAGCAAAACCTGTCTTTTTGGAACGTTGCACGCCTGGCTAAAGACGGACTGTCCGGAACAAATACGGAAGAACATGTAAAAAATTATATTAACTTTTTTAGAGGTATCGCCTTCAACAGTGCCGACATACAACAGATGATCGACATTTTGAAAAATGCTTTCAATCATGAGATCATGGTTACTAATCTCGGGAAAATCAGATACAGCACTGAATTCGGTAAATTGAAATTAAAGGCAGTTTACGGACCTATGGTGCGCTCTGGCAAAGGTAAAGAACAAACTATTGGCGTGATCACAAGCAATGGCTCACTTTGCTTCACCAATACGAGTGATAATCCGATCGATGGTCTTTTAGAAAAGATGGTAAAAATGATCACAGTAGCTTGTGAAACGGCAGCCGATGTAGTGGTCTAAGCTCGAGGAGTTGTTAGATAAATGATTATCCTTGTTTAGATTTCATTTGGTATCCTGATCCATATTTGCAAATAGGCGATCATGGGTCAGTTTATCATTTCAGTGGCGATAATTCGGCGACCAACATTTAACAGGGCTGATATAACAAGGTTTACAAATTTCAACCCCTGTTATGCTGTTAAAAACCATAGATGCCCCAGAAACCGACATTTGCTCGCAGGAGATCCATGCCGCGTCATCCGATGCCAGGAGTCAAAAATTGTCGTAGACGAACACGATCATTTGATCTCATTGATATTCCGAATCCTAACATTTGGCTTGGATCTGAAAATATCCTGCATGTATTTCCGGTGATTGGCCCCTGCTATTACAACTACTTTTTTTGCACCTGCCTTTATCGCCCGGTTAACCACATTATCGCACATCCCCTTATTTCTCATGATCCACCAGTGTATTTTCGATAGCATTTCTTCTTTAGGGAAGTTCTTTAGATCATACATTTCTGGCAAATAAAAATCTCCTGAAGCGGAAATTGCAGCGGCCTCATCAGTATTCAGCCACTCGGTTAGGTTTTTAGAAGAATTTTCTATTTTTTGATATTTTTCAAAACCATTAATCATTTCAGATAGTTGCGATCTTAATTTTTTACCGGCCGCGGAAGAAGTGTCTTTTTTCAATAAATTGTATTTTGCGTCAAAGGCTGCCCAGGCTGCACCCCAGTTGAGGTCATAGTCCTGGCAGTCCATCGCCAGCAATTCACGTATTCCCAGTTCCTGCATCATCGGGAATGCGATCAGTGCATATTCAGAAGTTTTCAACCTTTTCATACTTCGCCCGGTGGTATCTGATCGGGGGCTAAGAACTTCATTAACATACTTCTCCAGATTAGCGTCGGGCTTTTTTTGAAGCTGGTCGAACACCTGCCAGAACTGGTAATGCCCGTTGGCCACGTCCTGATCCAGGTAATAAGCGTAGGCCAGATCAGTCTTAACCCGGTAATCCTGAGGTTTAAGCAAGGCGAGCTTTTTTAAGCTGTCGATGGTCTTTGGCAGCAAATCAGCTGCGATTTTACGGTTGCTTTTCAAGATAGTTAATCGCTTTATATTGTCCTGTTTACACCAGTAATCCATCACCAGACGCTCGTCTTCCTTGCTTAAAAATTCGCCGAAAAAAGCGTCCGGTTGAAAGTTCCTGATCTTGGCGTAGATACCGGAAAGATCTTGTGTAGGGCATTTGCTGTAATTATGGGAAACGCCGATAATGAGTATATCCACCTGCTGAGCACGTGCTTTAATGGATATTAATAAGAGCAAAAAAATTAAATACTTCATAATTGAACCAGTTGGTTAAAGTTTTTATAATCTATGATTATCTTGCTTCCAGATTAGTTATTTAAAGGCTTAAACCCCCGCATGACAGATTTTACCTCACTTGCAACACATATTCAGAAACGCATCAGAGTAGCCGATGACGAACTTGATGAGTTCTGCCAAAGCTTTAAACTAGTTAAAGTTAAGAAACGGCAGTTCATTGTCCAGCCTGAATTTGTCGCTAAATACAGATTCTATGTCGTTCAGGGAAGTTTCAGGGCATATGTCATAGGCGATGAGGGGCAGGAGCATACCATACAATTCGCCATAGATGATTGGTGGATATCCGATTATAACAGCTATATTTTTCAGCAGCCTGCATCCATGTTTGTGATGGCCTTGGAGGACAGCGTAGTGCTACAGATCAGTTACGAAGCAGAACAAGAACTTAAAAAACGCAAGCATATATATGAAACCTTCTTCCGCATATTGGCAGAGAACACTGCCGCTCATATGGCGCGCAGGGTTATCGTAAATCTGACCAAAACGGCTGAACAACGCTATGAACTTTTTCTGGAGCGTTATCCTGCCATTGTAAGTAAAGTGCCGCAATACGCCCTGGCATCTTTTCTCGGCATGACTACCGAGTACCTTTCCAAACTCCGGAATAAGCGGGTATCTCGGGAAAGTTAATCTGGTTCAACATCTTTTGTTGATCCAGTTTGCCCTTATTTCCTAAACCAGTTCATTGGTGCAAAGCACTCGTTGTTGCCAACTTTGTATTGTTTGATCAGGATAAATAAAACAATACAATAACAACAAGTAGCAATGAAATATTTAACACGAACCCAGATTTTAATTATGGCGGCTACCGCCGGGATTGCCGTAGCGAATGTTTATTACAGCCAGCCTATACTGCATGCGATCGCGCAGAAATTTCACATCACCGCCGAAAAGGCTGGTACCATATCTGTATTATCTCAAGTTGGCTACGGCTTAGGCTTGTTTTTCCTGACCCCCATTGGGGATATGATCGAGCGCAAAAAGCTCATTCTTTATCTCCAAACAGGTTTGATCCTTTCCTTATTGCTGGTTGCCTATTCGCCAACACTTACTATCCTGTACGCCGGAAGCCTTTTGATAGGTGTATTTTCGGTTGTGGCGCAGGTTATACTACCTATGGCCGCCAGCCTGGTTAAAGAGAACCGGGGCAAAATAGTTGGGCAAATATTTACAGGTATATTGATAGGCATTTTGGTGGCCCGGGTTTACAGCGGTTTTATTACCGGATGGTTGGGCTGGCAGTATGTATACCTGATATCGGCTGCTATGGTATTTTGTACCGCCATACTAATGCAGGTTGATTTCCCATCAACAAACGAACGTTTTACCGGGACTTACGGTGGCCTGCTTAAATCAACAGTAGCCCAGTTATGCAGATTTTCGCTGCTGCGCCGTAGTGCTTTAACCGGCATGCTTGCTTTTGGTACACTCAGTGCTTTTTGGGTAACCCTTACTTTTTATCTGAGTGATGCGCCGTTTAATTATTCTGCATCGCATATCGGCTTGTTTGGATTACTTGCTGCAGCAGGGGCTTTGATAGCGCCCGTATTTGGTAAACTGGCAGACAAGGGTACACCTCGCAGGTCTTTACTATTTGCCACTGGCTTAACATTAGTAAGTATCCTCGTGTTAATACTATTTCCCGGTGCTATTGCCGCTATCTGGATCACCGTTATCCTGCTGGATATCGGCGTTCAGGCTACCCAGGTTACCAACATAGCCGTTATCTATACACTGGATCATCTGGCTAATAGCCGCATTAATACCGTTTACATGACGAGTTATTTCATCGGCGGCGCTTTGGGGTCCTTTATCGCCATACAGCTTTATAATGCAGGCGGCTGGTGCTGGTCAACCTCTTTTATAGCGCTGTTAGCAGTTGCAGCAATTGTAAATGTGGTTACAGGCAAATCTATATCTAAATAATTAATAGCGTGAATATCATCATAATAGGCGGTTCCATCGGCGGACTATGCGCAGGTATTGCATTGCAAGAAAAAGGAAATCAGGTAAACATCTATGAACGCTCACCCGGCGATATGAAAGACCGTGGTGCCGGGTTGGTGATTCAGCCCGATCTGATGGATTACCTGATAGAAAAAGGCATAGCGCCACGGGAGGTATTTGGCGTACCGGCCACGCAGCGGCAGGTACTAGATGATAACGGTAATACAGCATTGATCTATCCTAATGATACTATATTTACATCCTGGAATTATTTGTGGCGTAGGCTAAAAGATTTCTTTCCATCGGCTAATTACTTCAACGGATTTGAACTGGATAAGATAAACGATGAAAATGGCAGCGTAAGGGCTATATTTAAAAACGGCGAGGAAAGAACTGCCGATTTGCTGATTGGTGCCGATGGCTTTAACTCGGTGGTGAGAGAATATGTAGCCCCCAACATTCACCCGCTATATGCCGGCTACGTTGCTTACCGGGGGCTGATTCCAGAAAGTGAATTAACTAAGGAAGAGGTGGCTTTCTTCGGCGACAAGTTTTCTATCTATTCTTATGAAAACTCACATCTGTTATGTTACCCGGTTCCGGGGCCTAATGGCGAATTAACAGAGGGTAAAAGATTATACAATTGGGTTTGGTATCAAAATAAAACACAGAAGGAATTAGACCACTTATTAACAGGTAAAAATGGCCTGAAACGTGATTTTACAGTTCCGGCCGGTTACTTGAGTAAGGCAAGTCAGGAAGACCTGAACCGAACTGCTTATGAACAACTGCCGACCGTATTGCGTAACCGCGTGCTGCAAACAAGGCAGCCATTTGTACAGGTGATCCTGGATATGGCCGTAGCCCAAATGTACAAGGGCAATGTTGTAGTTTTGGGAGATGCAGCAAGCCTGGTCAGGCCTCATACCGCTTCCGGAACGGCTAAGGCTTACCGGGATGCGATCACTTTAGCTATGAATCTTGAAGAACATCTGGATACGCAAGCAGCACTGCGGTTTTGGAGTGAACAGCAACTCCGCCATGCAAAAGCACTGACCATACATGGTCAGCAACTGGCTGCACGAAGTGGATTAGGGAATTGATCAAATATGTTGCTGAATTTCAGAAGCATTCTTTGGTGTCCGATCGGAAGCCTATCCATCTGCTTTATCGAAAACAGACTAGGTAATTTTTTCATTGCATAAAGGAAAGTTAAGAAAATCAAACAAGACCTGTTCTTTAGTGATTATAAGCCGCATAATAAAAATTCGATTTTAAATTACTGACAACAGACCGTTACTTTCCCCGGAGCCTTGCTTTGATGCGATAGTGACAGAATTTATTCCCTGAGTATAACGGAACGCGTGATAGAATAATAAAAGGTGGTGGCATCAAATGTGGAATCGGCTTTTCTTATGTCTGGCATCATATGAAAGAACTTATTCTGAAGATATCATGCCATAGGCCGGCGTAAAATTGAAGCCTCATATGAAGGTAAAGATCGAAGTTTGATACGGAACCAACATCAGGGTTCAAACCTGAATACTCCAAAATAGTTACTCAAAAATTAAATTTTCAGAGCAAGGCGTAACCAAGATGAGATATTTAGATATTTTCCATGATGCTTTGTAAGAATGGGATATAATAAAAGGATTTGATGGTAACCCTGCGTAGGCTCAAACCATTCTGCATTTATCTGCAATTCTCGGTGCTTGTATCAGTCAGCGTTTGTAGGACCTGTTTCCTGTAGAACCACCAAACGTATCAGGCCGCTTGCGACATTGATTTCTTCATGCGTGTACGAACTATCTTGTTAGTCGCTATTATAAAAGATCGGTGCACCCGAATAATTGAGGTCCCCGGCAGCATTGCTTCTAATGCTGCTATGGCATATTGGTAATCAGGGTGCCGACGCTGCTGGTGCTTACTAAAGCCGCCTTTATCCTTTGACCAGATCGAACTTCATCTTTATTTAGTTTAATTCTAAATAATATTATATTTGCCGCTTCAAACTACATTCACAATGAAGAGACCTCTATTTTTTAAGCTATTCAGCATGATTCTTGCAGCCGTTACGCTGCTTACATTTACAGCCCAAGCACAAAACGCCGCCTCTATAAGCGGGACAGTTAAGACCGCCGACGGTAAGCCCTTAGAAGGGGTTACCGTATCCGTAACCGAACTAAAGTTATCCACCTCTACTACTGACCGGGGAGAGTTTCGCTTCAAGCGCCTTCCCGCCGGTACCCATAAAATCACGACCAAGTATTTGAGTTTGCAAAGTGATGCTAAAGAGGTCACTGTAGCAGCCGGACAGAATACTCAGGTGGATTTCGTGATGGTAGAGACTTTACAACAATTAGAGGAGGTAAGTATCTCATCGGGCAGAACAAAAACGATAGCCAGTAAAAGAAGCGATTATATTGCCCGTATGCCTTTGAAAAATCTTGAGAACCCGCAGGTTTATACGGTTATCAGCAAGGAGCTTTTAAAAGAGCAGTTATCGATCGATATTGTCAGCGCTGTACAAAACACGCCTGGTGCGGTCGCTTATACTTTTCCTGCCGGCGGTGTCGGTATCGCTTTCAGAGGTTTTGTAAGCGGAGTTAACGCCAGAAATGGTATGGAAACCTCAGCCAGTCGTTCATCACTGGATATTTCGAATGTAGAAAGGATCGAAGTCTTGAAAGGCCCATCAGGAACCCTATTCGGTGCTGCGGTCTCCTCATTTGGTGGTGTGGTCAACCTCGTGACTAAAAAGCCTTTTGATACCACAAGCGTGGAAGTGTCTTACACCGCAGGCAGCTATAACCTGAACAGGCTTACCGCTGATGTGAATACGCCGCTTAATAAAGATAAGACGGTTTTGTTCCGGGTGAACTTAGCTGCCAATAAAGAAGCGAGTTTTTTAAGCTATGGCTTCAACAATACCTACACCATCGCTCCGAGCCTTATCTACAAATCTTCTGACAAGCTCACCTTTCATTTTGACGCGGAACTTTTTAATGCCAAAGGCACACGTCGTACCTATAATACTTATGCCGCCGCTTCGGGGTTGAGAACGCCGGCCGAACTTCAATTGGACTATACGACATCTATGTTCCACGATGATAATAATGGTAAAACCTCCGCTTCCAAATTTTTCGCGCAGGCAGAATACGTTATCTCCGATAATTGGAAATCAACGACCCTGTTTTCATTTGTTGGTGAAGATGTAGATTACAGTTATCAATCCTATGCTAACTGGCTTTCGCCAACCCGTGCCATCAGGCAGGTGGGTATGTGGGGGCCGATATCCAATAACTTCACCAATTTGCAGCAAAACTTTAATGGTAAATTTTCAACAGGGATTATCAAACACAACTTCCTTGGTGGATTGAATTACAGGTATTACGATGGCAGCCGCCGGGCAGGTGGCAATGTCGTTACGCTTGATACGATAAACGTGACTTCCACTTTTGCACCGATCAGGCGGAAAGCGGTTGACGCCATCATGCCGCTTTATACGACAGCCATCGCAGACCAGCAAACGATGAGCGCCTATGCGTCTGACGTCATCAGCTTTACCGACAGGCTTTCAGTCATGTTGAGTTTGCGCTTGGAACGGTTCGAGCGCAAAAAGGTGGGTAATACCGAAGGCTATAAGCAAACGGCCCTGTCTCCCAAATTAGGGTTAGTCTACCAGGTCGTAAAAGATAAGGTTTCCCTGTTTGGGAATTACATGAACGGCTTTCAGAATCTCGCCCCGGTAACTCAGCCGGATGGCAATGTGCTGGTTTTGGACCCGGTTTACGCAAAGCAGTATGAAGGTGGCGTGAAAGCCGAACTGATCGATAAAAAGCTGAGCATGACCGCGAGCTATTATAATATAGATATCGACAATGCCACCCGAACTGAGGCAAACTTCACCGTTCAGGATGGTAAGCAAAGAAGCAAGGGTGTTGACATCGAGCTGATCGGCAACCCTGTTGCCGGCTTAACCCTGGTTGCCGGGTACGCCTATAATGATAACCGCATCATTAAATCATCTAACCCTGCTATCGAGGGTAATAAAGCCACGACCTCTCCTGAAAACGTCGCTAATTTCTGGGCGACTTATACCCTGCAAAACAGGTTGAAAGGTTTGGGCCTGGGTTTTGGGGTTAATTATGCTGACAAGAACTTCTTTACAGCTGATAATACCTTTTATATGCCATCCTATACCGTTTACAGTGGTACCGTGTTTTACGATCAAAGCAAGTGGAGACTGGGTGTTAAGCTTAATAATATCTCCGGGAAGAAATATTGGGACATTGGCGGTAACTCACAGGCACCAAGAAATGTAATGGCAAGCTTATCATTCAGATTTTAACGAACAAGGGGAGGGTTGCCTCCCCTTATCCTAACTATGCTTACCGCAACAAAAAGAAGATCCCCAAAAGAAAAAAAATCCGGCTTTCGTAAAGTATCCGAATGGCTGCATCTCTGGCTGGGTTTAACATCGGGCATTATTGTATTCATCGTTTGTTTTACAGGTGGCATTTGGGTATGGCGATACGAGGTCTGGCGATTTACTGAAAAGCACTGGTACGTCCAGGCGCAGCAGAAACCATACCTGCCCCCGTCGGAACTATTAGCCCGGTCAAGAGTTTATTTTAAGACCCAACACATCACCAACGATACGCTAACCAGCATCAAATACTGGAAGGCAGGTCGCTCCGTGACACTTAATTTTACCTTGCCGGAACAGCAACAGGCGGAAATATATTTAAATCCATATACAGGTGAAATCTTAAAAGACCAACGCGAGCAGAGTGCGGCTGATAACTTTTTCATATTTATCCGTGCGGGCCACCGGTTTCTATGGCTCCCAAGGAATATTGGAAGCCCGGTCGTGGGTTCCGCTTGTATCATTTTTGTTATTACTATTATAACCGGTTTAATTTGGTGGTATCCCAAAAGGTGGACTAAGAAAATCGTTAAAGACTCGTTTACTGTAAAATGGCGGGCGAAATGGAAACGGCTGAATATAGACATTCACAATGTGATCGGCTTCTATTCCGTGCTGTTTGTTTTGGCCTTAACCTTATCCGGGATATTCTTTACGTTTGAGTGGTTCCAGCAAGGCACTTACAAGGTATTGACGTGGAAGGCCCTGGATGAAGAACATCTGGATCCAAGATCGGATACGACGGCGACCATTGCTAAATTTAACCATCCGGAAGACTTTATATGGAACAAGTTGAGCCGGAAACATGACGGTAGGTTTGGAAGCATATCCATAAACATACCCGATAAACCATCAGCAGCTTATGAAGCGACCGTTTATTTCGGTGATGGAACTTTGCTCTACAACAGGGCTGTTCATTTTTTTGATCAAAAAACGCTCAGGGAATTACCGCCACTTGGACAACATGACCAACCCTATGCTAATTTATCAACAGGTGAAAAAATGTTCCGGATGAATTTTGATATACATACTGGCCAGATCTTAGGGCTGCCTACAAAGATTTTAGCCTTCTTGGCATGTATGATCGGCGCGAGTATGCCGGTAACCGGGTTTATCATTTGGTATAACCGTAAATGGGGAAGAAAAATCAAGAAACGCCAGGTTTGACTGACTGCTCATGATCAAAAGGGATCTTAGGTAAGTGGCTGTTTGATGTTGTATGTTAATGTTTAAACTGATCTAAGTATTATTTTTAGTAGACCAACTAGGTATTCCATAGATCGTGTGGAACAACCCCAATACGAACAGAAACGGCAACCCGGGTCTCAACGAAAAAATCAAAAAAGAATCTTTTAAGGATGTATTAAGCTGCTAACAATTACCGCTCCTCCATCCAACTCAAAAAACTGTGCGATTTTTCTTTATTGATCAGCAGCTTTTCAGGCGTATCAATTACGAGTTTTACATAAAGTTTGCGCAGAAAATAATGCTCGACCTCTTTAATTGCTTTGAAGTTGACCAGATACTGACGGTTAACCCGAAAAAACTGCTTTGATGAAACCGAAGCGGCAATATTATCAAGCGACTGGCTCAGCGCATATTCCTGCCTGTCAAAACACATCAAAAAAGTAGAATCATTGCGTATATAGAAAAAGGCAATATTGTCTGTTTGAATAGTAGTGTACTTCTGATTTTTAAATACAAGGAAGCTCGTTTTGCCGCTTTGCGGACTAAGGCGCTGTAGCAGACTTTCGATGTCAGGCATCGTTTTCTGTTGAAAAAAGTTCTTGAGGTTATCCACCTTTCGCAAGGCTTCTTCAATGTCATCCTTAGAAAAAGGCTTTAAAACATAGTCTACGCCATTACTTTTAAATGCTTCCAGTGAATACTCATCAAATGCCGTACAGAATACTACCGGGCAGGTGATCCTTACTAATTTAAATATTTCGAAAGACAAACCGTCTGCCAGCTGAATATCCATAAAAATCAGATCGGGTTGTGCAGCCTCTGAAAGCGCCGCAACCGAGTCTTCCACGCTTTGATATTGGCCGGTGATGCGGGCATTTGGCTTGATATCCTTAATAATGGTTTCCAGGGAGCGGGCTGTCCGCAGTTCGTCTTCAATGATTATGATGTTCATAAATAAGTGGCAGTTTTACCTTAAAAGTTTTTTCGTCGTTTGTGATCTCAATATTCTTATCAAGCAGGTGGCTGTAACGTAAACCTATATTTTTCAGTCCGACACCTGTTGAACTCACATCTCCTTTTTTTACCTGCAATAAATTTTCTACAATGATGTATTCACCGTCTTCGTAAATGGTGATGTGTAAAGGGCGGCTTAAGGAAACAACATTGTGCTTGATGCAATTTTCTATCAACAGTTGCAGTGTAAATGGTGGTATCAGGGTCTTCAGTGTACCTTCGGTAAGCGCTGAGGTAAATTTCAAACCTTCCTCAAAGCGGGCTTTTTGCAGAAAGAGGTAGGCATTCATAATTTCCATTTCTTCATGCACATGTATCAGGTCGAGCTTGCGGCTTTCCAGTGTAAAGCGGTAGAAGTTGGAAAGCTTAAGGATAAAGTCAACCGCTTCTTTGTCGCCCGTTTCTACCATGGCCTTTAATGTATTCAAGCTGTTAAATAGAAAGTGCGGGTTGATCTGCTGTTTCAACAATTCATACTGAGCTGCCAGGTTATCGCTTTTGATCTTGTCTAATTCCATACTGACATGCTGGTTTTCGTAGTTCTGCTGCAGAAGATTTAAAAACATATAAAATACCAGGTTGATGAGTATGCCCCGTACCTCAACCATCAGCATGGTGGGGCCGAAATTGATATGAGAAAGTATCAGTTGCTGGACCCATGCCAATCCGAACATTATCACAAGCCCGAATAGCAACGAACTAAGCAATTTGGTGTAAGATATGCTTTGCACGCGTTTACTATCTTTTTTTCGTGATAGCATGTAGATATTGAAATACCACATCAACACGGCAAAGGCAGCGGTAATCCCCGCGTTGACCGCCGCCTCGGCAACATTAAATTTATGAGAGGCCAGTTGCGGTACTGATGAAAGCAAACCAAGGGTAACAGCGCTGACCCAGATAGTGGTATGTGATATATGTAGTGGTGATCTTTTCATTAACATTATATTAATCAGCCAACGGGTTGATAATGAACAAAGCTATTTATTTAGCTCTAGTTACAGAACTGCTATGGAAACAGCAAGGCCCGGTGCGAGGTAATGCTTTTTATTCTTATACCGGCATTACCCGAAATATGGCCTTGGGTTATCTCATATTTAAAAGCGATGTCATTTTTATCTGCAATATATGAAGTGACCCGTTCGATACTTTGAACCGCACCATTAATGTAACTGCCATACCAGTATTTATTGTCAGCCTGCTTAAATGTTACCAATTCAAATAACTCTCCCTTATCGTGTATGCCTGTTTTGGCACTTTGTAAGGCGGGTGCATTACCATACAAAAGGGAAATGGTTTGCTGTTTACGGTCAGAAAAAGAGGTGATCACTTTCAGGCCATGAGCGTTGTGAATAATTCTTTTTTGGCCATCATTTGATGTATTATTGGCGCATCCGTATGATCCGGCAATCACACATAGCAACATTGCAAATGTCTTCATTTTTATCATTTTATTTAAGATCTTTATTTTCTAATGGAATGCTGAACACATAGCCCGTTTCATCAGCTATCTTGTGGCAATTGTAGCATGCAGTGTTGAATGCCGCAGTTTCACCGTAAGGTTTAAGACCGGTACCATTAAATTTACCAAATCCCCAGCCTTTACTCTCAGGGAAACGCTTTTCATCTTTGATCATGATCTGGATGTTATTAAATGCTCCCGGATGAACTTTACCATCCCTTTCCTCAATGATGTTATAAACTACTTTAACAATTGCTGCACCATCCGGAAAGGGTTTGATACGCCCGCTTCGGATGGCATTAACGGTTACTTTGTTCCCGTATATCACACGCATAGTATGGTTATCAAAGCGGCTGGTCGTACTGATCACCTCCCAGTTTTTGTAATCCGGGATGAACCGGACGCCGTTGGGCGCTACCGGTATATTTTCAGAAGCAGTTAATCTCTCTCCCAAAACATTTTGCTCTTCTTCAGCGCTTTTGATCTGCGTACTATCATGGTATTTTGTCGGGCTGATGCTCACTACATAATTTTTTAGTACTTCTACATCGTGCGGCGTAAGCTTAGCCCCAGGATGTAGTGTGGTATAAGTGTTCAGCGGCATTTTACCTGCAAGTACCATGTTCACCATTTCCCATAAACGCACTTGCTGATCTGTTACGCTAAGCGTGTCAAAGGTGGAAAAGTTGAAGCGTGAACGAGCTTCCTTAACATCATGATTGACCAGCCATGATACCGGAGCTACCTTATCGTACCAGCTTAGTTTCGTTTCGTTGGAATGACAGTCATAGCAGGCTTTCCTGAAAATTTTGGTCACTTCTTCCGGTGCATTGATCGGGTGTGTTACTTCATCATTTTGCACCGGAACCTGCATAAACTGTATGGAAACGATTCCCACAAATAATATTCCGGCTATCGGCCAAAGCCTCTTAAGTGTTTTTGAACTTACCATGCTGCGTAATTTTTAACTAAACTACAGCTTGGCTTCATTTTAGACCACCAATATTGGCGCGAACCGGACATAACCGATCCTGAATTAGACAAGCCAGTATACGAACGTTTCAATCAAATTTATTTAAACAATTTTGTTGAACAAAAAAGATGACATACTTTTGCATCTTTATGAGCATAATTGTCAACTCCGTAAGTTATAGTCATACTGACCGGACACAACTCTTTCGCGACATTACATTTTCCATCGACAAAGGTGATAAAGCTGCATTGGTAGGTAATAATGGCGTTGGTAAGTCTACCTTACTGCAAATTGTAGCAGGTATTATTGCTCCGACAACAGGGCACGTGAGCATTCCGGCCAGACCATGGTATGTGCCGCAGCATTTAGGACAATATGATGAGATGACCATTGCCCGGGCTTTAACAGTCGACTTGAAATTAGCGGCTCTGAAAGCTATAACTGAGGGCAGTGTCGACATTCAACACTTTAATGACCTGAACGATGACTGGGAGATCGAAGATAAATTACACTTAGCTATGGCGGAATGGCATCTTGAGCATTTATCGCCTTCACAAAGACTGCATGAATTAAGCGGCGGTGAAAAGACTAAAGTCTTTTTAGCCGGGATCACGCTCCATGATCCTGATATCATCTTACTTGACGAACCTTCTAACCATTTAGATACAGGCAGCCGCGATCAGTTGTACCGGCTGATCAGTGATAGCCGGGCGACAATTGTGGTAATAAGTCACGACCGTGCTTTGCTTAACTTGTTACCGTTAACGCTTGAGCTAAGTTTTTCTAAGGCAGAGGTTTACGGCGGCAACTTTAATTTCTACCAGGCACAAAAATATCTAAAGTTGAATGCCCTGGAAAATGACCTGCATGAGCAGACCAAAACCATGAAGCAAAGCCAGGCACAAGCAAGAGAAGTTGCAGAAAAACGGCAGCGGATGGAGAGCCGAGGCAAGGCAGAAGGCAAATCCGGATCGCTGCCCCGCATCATTGCGGGTGGACTGAGAAGCCAGGCTCAAGGCAGTACAGCAAAGGCCTTGAACGCGCAAAACGAAAAGCTAAACCATATCAGCGATAACATCAGGCAAATACGCAGTCAAATTCAACAATATCAGGTTCTCAAAATAGATATTACCTCGTCAGGAATGCATAAAGGCAAAGTGTTGGTTGACGCAAAAGAGATCACTTATGCATTTGACAGGCATCCTTTATGGGATGCGCTGACGTTTCAAATACGTTCGGGCGACCGCGTGCACATCAAAGGTGCCAATGGTGCAGGAAAGACAACTTTACTTAAGATCGTTACTGGCATGCTGCAACCAACGGACGGACGACTGGAACGGGCGAATTTTAATTATTTGTACCTCGACCAGGATTACACCATACTCGATCCTGAGAAAAGCGTTTTTGAACAGTTACAGGATTTTGACAGCCGGCAATTGCAGGAGCACGAACTGAGGTCGTTGCTGATATATGCTCAGTTTGATCGTAATGCCTGGAACAAAAGGAGCGGTGTGTTAAGTGGTGGTGAAAAAATGAAGTTGGCATTATGCTGCTTATCCGTATCCGATCATGCGCCTGATATGTTGATCCTGGATGAGCCGACCAATAACCTGGATATTAAAAGCATGGAAGTATTGACAGCCGCGGTTAAGGATTTCGAAGGAACTTTGTTATTGATCTCACACGACGCGTATTTTGTAAAGGAAATTGCCGTAGATAAAATGATAGAACTTAAAAAGTACGATAAAATATAATGCCAGCAAAAGATACAGGAACTGAAGAGCTTATTAAATCGACCGCAAAAAAACTATTTTTTAAAGAAGGAAAATTGCACGCCACCACGCAGGACATCGCTGATGCTGCAGGAATGAACAGGTCGGCTGTACATTATTATTTCAGAACAAGGGATCAGTTGATCGCTTTGGTCTTCGCTGAATCTATGCAAGCCTTGAGCCTGCGATTGGGAGAAGTAATGTCGTCTAACATGCCTTTCAGAAAAAAAATAAAGGAGTTGATCGACGTGTTTACAAAAGATATGATGGAATACCCTTTTCAGGAAGTGTTCTTGGTTACCGAGATTAACACTGCCGGGCAAAACTTGGTAACTAAAATTGATGAAGGCCCGGTATCGTCCTTTCTGAGTGAAATTGAAAAAGAAATGCAGTTGGGGACGATCGAAAAAACAGATCCTAAACATTTCCTGATCAACCTTTTCTCATTACTATCCTACCCAATTATGATGTCGCCCATATACCGGCAATTTTTCGCGATGGATGAACAGCAATTTGCTAAGCTCATCTCCGAGCGCAGGGAACTGATCTTGCGCATGTTGTTCAAATAAAATGCAGAGTACTTGCTCTTAAGTGCTCCGCATTGATTGTAATTTACTACCTGCTTATACGGCTACATTGATCTCCAAGTTGATATTCCCATGGGTAGCTTTGGAGTACGGACACGTTTGGTGAGCTGCTTCTACCACGGTTTTTGCTTGCTCTGCTGATAAACCGGGTAGCTTCACATTCAAGCGTGCTTGCAGATAAAAACCACCTTCGCTGGTTCCCAGGTCAACTTCTGCATCAACAGCCAGGTCTTTGGGTAGCGGTATCTGCAGGCTTGAGGCGTTATGACGCATCGCCCCGATGAAACAGGCTGACCATCCGGCGGCAAATAACTGTTCGGGATTGGTGCCATTGCCGGGACCGCCCGGTGTAGAAAGACTTATGTTTAAGCGCTTATCATCGCTGGTAGCATTACCTTCCCTGCCACCTGTAATATGCACTTTAGCGGTATACAGCATTTTTTTGATGGCTATGCTGGCAATTTTTTCACTGCTGATTACATTTTGATTTTCCATTTTATTTAACGTTTACTTGTGTGTTTTTGTTGAATATTATTTGGCAAGGCTATCCGCCTCAATAATAGCATCAGCAAATGCTTGTGGCGCTTCCTGTGGCAGGTTATGGCCAATGCCGCCGGCCAGGGTATGATGAATGTATTTGCCGGTAAAGCGCTTTGCATAATCTGCAGGAGCCGGGTGAGGCGCGCCGTTCGCATCGCCTTCCAATGTCACCGTGGGCACGGTTATGGCGGGCGCTAAAGCCAGTTGTTTTTCCAGGGCGTCATATTTTGCTTCACCTTTTGCGAGCCCCAACCTCCACCTGTAATTATGAATAACGATGGCCACATGGTCTGGATTATCAAAAGCTGCGGCAGAGCGGTTATAATCGTTATCAGTAAACTTCCAATCTGGTGAGGCGGTTCGCCATATCAATCTGTCGAATTCTTTAGTATTTGCTGTGTAGCCCGCTTTTCCACGTTCGGTAGCGAAATAATACTGGTACCACCAGGCTTGTTCTGCCTTTGGCGGCAGCGGAGCTTTATTACCTTGCTGGCTACCGATAAGATAACCACTTACTGACACCAGCGCATTAACCCGTTGAGGATATAAGGCTGCGACAATGTCCGCAGTACGCGCTCCCCAGTCAAAGCCGCCAAGCGTGGCCTTTTGTATATGCAAGGCATCCATCAATGCAATCACATCTTCAGCTAATGCGGCCTGCTGTCCGTTGCGCGGTGTTTTGTCAGAAAGGAAACGGGTACTTCCGTAACCCCGCAAGTAAGGAACGATAACCCGGTATCCTTTCGCCGCCAGTAGTGGTGCAACCTCTGCGTAACTGTTAATGTCATACGGCCAGCCGTGTAGTAATATTACCGGTTTACCGTTTACCGGTCCAACTTCAGCGTAACCTATATTAAGCACCCCAGCCTTTATTTGCTTAATTGTTGCAAAAGCGGTGTCGGAAGGGCTTGTTTGCCGAGCAGTGCTTTGATCAGCAACAGGCTGTGCCTGTAACAGATGTGAACTGGTTTGCAATATAATGGCGATTATGGCAGCCGCAATGATGAAGATGCGATGGGCGATAGATGTAATCTCTTTCATAACAATTGAAATTTATAGTGCAATGATGATTATTCTATTAAACCTTTTCCAAATTGTTAACCACTTGTTCTGAACCGGCTTTTGTATAGATTGCCAGATAAAGTTTCCTGAACATAATGTAAGTGATGGAAATGGCTGTAAAAGCAATGATGGCGTCAATGGTAGGAGCAAATCCTAATACAGCAAGTTTGGAGAAGAACGCAAAAGTTATATCGAAAAAGATACCGGCGAAAACCCACTCTTTTAGTCTAAGAAAGCGGTTAGGAGTTAACAATACGGCTACGCCTAAAAGTTTGGCTACGCCGAGAATGTAAATGAAGTGCGGCGGATAACCCAGTTTTACGGTGATGTCCCAAACAATAGGGTTTTTAGTGAGTTCGAAGAGGCCGCTCGCGCCAAACCAAAGTGAGATAAAGATGGCACCTGACCAATAAATTGTTTTTGATGTTTTTAAGTTCATGACGTTTTGTTTTTGATTGTTGACACAAAGTTGTGGCAAAACAAACCCCGCCATGAGCAGATAATGATTAAACCGGACATACTGAAACGCCAGTTAGACATTTGAGGTTTTGAACTTAATCGGAGTATTCAAACAACCTTTCAAAACAGAAAGGCAATCAAAAACAATATCATAAAATTAGTCTTCCTTTAAACGTTGCCTATGTTCCTTACCCCATTTAATCATATGTAAAATAATATCGGCAAAAGAATGACAATAATCGCTGGGCGAATATTCAACCGTTACAGGGCTGGTCGGTGTAACGGTACGTTTCAACAATTTATTAGCTTCCATATCTTTCAGTTCGCGCGATAACATGCGGGTGGTAATACCTGGTATGCTTCTTTCGATCTCTCTGAAGCGCCTGTTTCCATTACAGATGGAATTAATGATAGGCAGTTTCCACTTGCCGCCTATTACATAAATAGTGTCCTGCAAAGCCTGGATTTCTTCCTTCTGATTTCGGGGTGCCGATAGAACCTCTTTAACTAAATGTTCATCCATGTTGGTATACTCTGTGATACTGGTATCAATATTATATCAAATATAACATACGTTTGCAGAAACAAAAAATATATGTCATGAAAAATTTAGAAGGAAAGGTTGCTGTAGTAACCGGTGGCAATAGCGGTATTGGATACGCTGCCGCAAAAGAATTAAAAGTACAAGGCGCTCAGGTGATCATTACCGGCCGCAGACAGGAAGCTGTTGAAACCGCCGCCCAACAATTAGGCGTTACGGGCTTAGTGGCCGATCAAGGCAACATTCACGCAATCGACCAGTTAGCTACTGAAGTCAGCCAACAATACGGTAAGGTAGATATTCTGTTCATCAATGCGGGGATCGTTGGCGGTGCTTCTATTGAAACAGCTACCGAAGAGGTATTTGACCAGGTCATCAATATTAACTACAAGGGCGCCTACTTCACCTTGAGTAAATTCATTCCATTATTCAATGATGGCGCATCAGTGGTATTCCTGTCATCAAATACAGCCAGCATGCATGGTGCTAACGCATCGGTATATTCGTCAAGCAAGGCAGCATTGAACTCCGTAATGAAAGCTGCTGCAATTGAACTGGCCCCACGGAAGATCAGAGTCAACTCCGTAAGTCCGGGACCGACACAGACCGAAATACTCAACAAATTAGGCTTGGATGAAGAAGCAAGGAAAAACCTGGATGCCTGGATGCTGGAACGTGTTCCTTTAAAGCAGTTTGGTGAAGCGGATGACGTAGCTAAAATGGTGGCCTATTTTTCAAGCGATGCAGCCAAATTCATTACTGGGGCAGAAATTGTGATGGATGGCGGAATGAGCTTATAAATTTTCGCGATCGCAATTGTAGGGTTGAGCAGGGATTACGTCCGGTTCAACCCTTTTTTGTGCTTGGGCCGGTCATTTTGCCGATAGTTTTGGTCATATCAAATAAAGATCAAACCATGAAAATAACAAGATTAATTACCCTCTGCGCCGCCGTTGTTCTCCTGTTAACATCAGCGGCGTATGTAAAAACCATCAGCAGTTTCAATAAGCGTAACCCGGTAAATTTAGGTTCGGGTAAAGGTTTTGCCGTATTAGAATTATTTACTTCTGAAGGCTGCTCCAGTTGCCCGCCTGCCGACGAGCTATTGGAACGCATTCAGAAAGAAGCCGGCAACAAACCTGTTTATATTTTGGCCTACCATGTGGATTATTGGAATCGGCTGGGCTGGAAAGATATATTCAGCAATCCTGATTTTTCAAAAAGGCAATACTGGTACCAAAGCAAATTCACCAGTCAGGTATATACACCGCAATTGATAGTGAATGGCACGCAGGAGTTTGTAGGTTCAGATGATAGAGCAATTAGAAATTCGTTATCTACTGCCCTAAATGAAAAAGCAAGTACTGCGTTAAACTTAAGGGCGCAACAAAAACCTCAAGGCATTAACATTCACTATCAGTTAGCCGGTTTGCCGACACAAGGTCAATTGGTGGTTGCATTAGTACAAAAACATGCGGTAAACAAAATTAAAGCCGGTGAAAACGAAGGACGAACCCTTAATCATGCTCAGATAGTACGGCAGTTACACAAATTTTCTTTAAGCCCCCAGAGACAAGGCGACGAGGCAATTGCTTTGCCGAAGGAATTTGATTCACAAAACTGGGAGCTTATCGGCTTTATACAGAACCCGGATACAGGCGAAATATTAGCCGCTGCCAAAACATCTGTTCCTTCAACTTCTGGTAATCTCTAACTCATGTTCAACAATTAAAACATTTATAATCATGAAAACATCATTTAAATCTTCAGAAAACCGTCGTTTTTTAATGTTCGCCATCCTATTAATTGTTGGGCTTTTCAACTTAGGCATAGATGTCGCAAATGCCCAGCCGCCGGCTGTAAAAAATATCGTATTGGTGCACGGCGCTTTTGCCGACGGTTCCGGCTGGAAGCCGGTTTACGACATTCTGGTAAAAAAAGGATATAACGTCAGTATTGTACAGAACCCTTTAACCTCATTGAAAGCCGATGTGGAAATTACGAATAGTGTGATCAACCGGCAAGATGGAAAGGTCATTTTAGTAGGCCATTCCTGGGGCGGAACCGTGATCACGGAAGCAGGTGTAAATGAGAAAGTAGCCGCATTAGTATACGTTGCCGCATTTATGCCGGATAGTGGTGAGACAACAGGGAAATGGGTAGCCGCGGCACCTGCTGCGCCAGAGGCTGGCTTCACTGACCCCGACCAGTTCGGTTATGTTTACTTCGATCCGGCTAAATTTCATGGTGGCTTTGCCGGTGATCTAAGCCAGGCACAAAGCGACTTTATGAATGCTTCGCAAGTGCCAATTATTGGCAAATGCTTTGAAGAACCTGTGGATAATGTAGCCTGGAAAAGTAAGCCAAGTTACGGCATTATCGCTACAAAGGATAAAGCATTGAATCCAATGACCGAACGTAAGATGTATGAAAGGGGCAAAGCTCAGATTACAGAGATTGAAGGCAGTCATGTCGTGTTCATTTCCCAGGCGGAGGCGGTGGCTAAAGTAATCATCAAAGCAGCAAATGCTCAATAATAGAGTTGAATCATTGTTAATCATTAAACGTTGATATAGTAATGATAGAAGTTATTTAAGTTTGGGATAGACCGCCAAAACAGCGCTATCAGATTTACCGAATTTTCAGAGCTTAGTCGGGACTCAAACCTGTATTCCAGTAATTTAGCACCTGTTCTTGTGGTATTTTTAGTGTTTTTAAATGCAAAACGGTACTTTTATATCTACCGGCGAGGTGAGTCGCCAAAAAAGGCTACCAGGCTTTTCGTTCACTTCGTAAGTGATTGATATTCAGTTTTAAATAAAGTTATGGGTGTGCCCAGGTGGCGCATCCAACTGGGCAAGCATGATTTATCATCGCTTGCCCTTTCTTTTTTCGTAAATTATTGTAAATTAGATAAATAAACCTTGATATTTCATAACTCTCGCAGTTCGATGTTTTCGCCGTCAAAATGCAATTTTTCAGGGTACATCGAACCGATATTACCATTGTTCTAATTGATATATCCAATTTTTGAACTATTCGGATTATTTTTTTAACTGAATCATTCAGGCGTCAATTGGAACTTATAGAAATTTAACTGATATAATGTTTTGAAACATGTTCGCGATGCTTGAGCGGTAGATGGTTAAAGGTGCTGGTTCAACTTTAGGACGGTCTTATCATTAAAGGGCTTACTCATATTCAAATCAAGTATTAATTTCTATATCGTCTGATGGTATCAACATGCGCATATCAAACATGCAACGCGGCCGGACCTTTCCACCCTTCAGGGCTTGACACCCAGCTGACGTTAACGGTACCTGCATTGTCCACTAAGAAAACATCCAGTTGTTCCGAACCATGTTGCTTTGATGCGGCGAGTGCCGCCCCGGCGGGTGCAAAGCCACCCGGAGTAAGAGGGGCTGGTCCGTTCCAGGCACCGCCGCCGCCAACCCATAAAACATTGAGCGCCCCGTTGTTGCCGACCACAAAAACATCTGTCTGCGCACCGGCGCCAAATTGTTGCGAAGCAGTAATACCCGCACCCGGTGACGTAAATCCGGCGGGTGAAAGTGCTGCTGGTCCGGCCCATGCACCGCCGCCGCCAGCCCATAATACATTTACTGCACCAGCGTTATCGGCAACAAAAACCACGGTTTGGTCTAAACCAAACTGCTGCGATGCAGCCAGCGCACCACCTGGAGGGGCAAATCCGGCAGGTGATATTGGCGCCGGACCAGCCCAAGGGCCACTCCCGCCAGCCCACAGTACGTGCACAGCCCCTGAATTACCTATCACAAACACGACGGTTTGCTCTAACCCAAATTGTTTTGATGCGGCAAGCTGTGCACCTGCAGGCGCAAAACCGGCTGGCGAAATAGGCACCGGGCCATTCCATGCACCACCGCCAGTAGCCCATAGCACATGAATAGCCCCGTTGTTACCGACTGCGAAAACATCGGTTTGATCAAGGCCAAACTGACGCGATACGGCAAGGGCTGCACCTGCCGGCGCAAATCCTGAGGGTGAAATAGCCTGCGGCCCCTTCCATGAACCACCTGCATTAACCCAAAGTACATTCACCGCGCCGTTGTTATCCACAAAAAACACATCGGTTTGGCCATGTACACCCCATTGCGGAGAAGCCACCACTTTTGCACCCACCGGCGCTGCGCCCGGTGCAGTGATGGCATAAGGGCCATTCCATGGCCGGCCGCCGTTTACCCAAAATACATTAACAGCCCCGGTACCATCAACCACGAACACATCGGTTTGATCATCAATACCATATTGTTGAGATGCCGCTAATGCAGCCCCTGCCGGCGGACGAACAGCAAAGCTTGAAGCCGGGCGAGTAGTACACTCTACCACGGGTGACCACTCCCAGCAGTTATTGCTCAAAAGGCCAAAAAATGATTTGGTACATCCCTGCACCTGAACAAGATAAGTGGTTTTCGGCTTCAGATCGTCCACCCGTTGAAAGCCCCATTCCCCGTCATCACCATGATGAATGGTTCGGGGCGCGTTTGGCGGTTGTCCCGGCAAGGCTTTTTCCGTAATATTAATAAAGTAAGAATCAAAATTATAGCCGGCCTGCCAGTGTACTCCTATATGTGTGGGGCCAATATCATCGAAAGGTAAAACCAAGGGTGCCGGTGGTTTTTCGGGACTGGCACTTCCTTCGGCAGCCAGCGCAAGCGGCGTAAGCTGCACGCTAAACGTTTCCCAATATTGTTCAAAACCTGCATCATCAGGCATCTTATCGTTTAACACATTATTGCTGAGAGTACGTGGCGATACAACGAACGATAAGACATTGGGTGCAGGTACTTCAAATTCCGTAAAAGCGGGGCTTTTTGCACTTTTATTAACTTTGACCGAAGCCGCTAATACTGGCGGTGTTACGGAGTCAGCAGGTATTCTGACCTCAATCGCGTCTGGTAGCTGGTTGCCAAAAACCCATTGAATGCGGACCTTTGCTATTGCTTTGCCCTTGCTAACCTGCTGTGCCGAAGCTTGATTTAAATACGCCATCTATTAATATTTTTTAAGTAGTAGGTTTAACGTTCTAAAAAGTAAATCTTCATTCATAGAAGAATTGACCTCACAAATAAGGGGCATTTATCCTTTAATTAAAATTTATTGCCTTATTAGCCAAGGCGTAACACCTTTCGGCCCGTACCATTCGAAGGTACTCAATGAAGTAGTGATTCTGGAGCCTCTAAAATCGTAAGCGTCCACATATAAAATCTTCCCATCGCTGGAGAGAACACCATAGTAAGGAATAATGGTTACTAAAGGCGCGGCAACATCTGGATTAATACCAGAGAACGTAATGCGTGAACCATCCTGTTTATAGTTCTCTTTCCAAAGGATTTTGTCATCATAAACGTAATAGACAGGCTTGCCGCCCTGGTTATAATTGGTTTGCCCGTTTTTATCAAATGCGATCACGTTTACATCAGGGAACCAATCCGGATGCTGGGGTTGCGACCATACACCAACGATGCCTGGAGCATCTTTAGAGAATAGTTTCATATCAACCATAGAGATAATTGGCGAGGTTCCACCTGTGATTTTAGACTTATCGGCAGAAATTGTATATACTTGCGGGGAGTTGAATTGCTCATCTCCGGGCAGGTCAAAAAGTATAGTAACCGTTGTTTGCCCCTGGGCATCCTCTTCCACTTTTGTTATTTTTCCTTTAACATCGCCACGACGCCATACAGTAAGCGTTAAGTGCGACCAGGCGGTTACCTCGTCACCCGCCCCGAACCTCAGGGAAAGCGGCCTGGCATAATAATGATTGCCTACCCTGGCAAGGCCTGTATACTCTGTATTTGAAAAGCTGTAGCTCCCTTTTAGGTCTTTATCAGGATTTTTCTGACTGCTATCCTTTTTACATCCTGCGCTGATCAGTAGTGTGTTTAGCGCGATAAATACAAGAATAAATTGTGTTGCTTTTTTCATTGTTATATTGTTAAGGTTTAATGTTTGTGTTAATAGGGAATAACTTCTCATCAACCTGAGTGCCCTGGCCGGCTACCCGGCACCAACTACCTGCATTTTTACGATATACTTCAAGGCGGCGAACCTTGATATTGAGATCGCGTCCATCGACAACGATGTTCACATTGAGCAATGTGTTAACCACCGCTGTTGTACCATCATAAATGCGTATGATTTCATTGCCGGGCACCGGTCTTACCGACTTAAATACCAGTTTTTCCGTTTTTTGCGCCTCGACCCACTGCTGATGAGAAAAGGAAATGTCGCCTTTAGGACCTACGGCAACCATATCTTTACAATCTATAACCGTACCCGGCTTTTGGCTATGTAAAAGTTGCCTGATCTCCTGACGTTCCTTGGGATAACTTGTAGTATCTGTTTGGGCAAGTGCCGGAATAGAAAGCAACAAAATCGCAATCAGTAATTGTATGTTTTTCATCGTGTTGTTACAGGTATTAATTTGCAGAGGGTTTAAGATTTGGGAACAAAAACTATAAGTACCAAAACTCAGAGGCAAATAAATGGCACAGGTGCGAAAAAAACTTTCGAATTTTTGTCAAATACTTTCGATTTTGTTGCACATTCTTTAGTGTAGGTTGATATCTGAGTTCAAATGCGGTATAAACAGAGACATTGGTTTTCTAAAGCTCACTTGTAACCATCTAAAAAGATGAATAACTTGTAAGCAAATTGAGAGAATACTATTGAGCAGATTCATCTTATAAAAATTTACTTACTGCTTTTATGATGGTATTCGCACTATGAAAACTTCGTTTGTGATGATGAGGCTTAATTTATGGAGATTGTTTGCTGTAATACAGCCTTACCATGTATCGTTGGCTTTTATGCTGATTTTATCACTCCCGGTAAAGGCTCAGGAGGTTATTACACTTAGTGAAAGGAGCTTTACCCAACTGAATGAAATTACTTTGGGGAATTCATCATGGTATTTTCAGCCTATAAGTACAGGCAGGCATCAACGCCCTCCGGTTGATACCAAATGGTGGACGCATATCAGGTATACGGCCTTTGGTAATACAAACGCGCCCAAAAACTGGTATGGCGAGGGTTGGTTCGGCGCGTGGGTAAAGGCCGACACAACACTTATAAATAAGAAACTATCACTACGCATAAATCATGATGGCGCATCAGAGATCTTTATTGATGGTCGGCCCATAGGTGGTTATGGCAAGGTGGGGCATACCATAGCCTCAACCGAAAACGCACGTGCGCCAAGGCAAATAATACCTATTTGGTTAAGCGATGCAAAACCACACCTTTTAAGTATACATTATGCCAACCACAAGGCAGTATATGCTGATTTTGCCGGATTTGAGGTTTGGATAGGTAATTACGAGAGAATTTCGGCCCGCTTAAGCCGGAGCTCGTTCTTATTAAATGCTATACCACTTTGCGCCGCCGCGCAGATCGTGCTTGCTTTGCTGCATTTCCTACTGTATCTTTTTTACCGGAAGCGCGGCATCTACCTATATTACGCAGCCTTTGTGTTTTTTGTAGGCGTCAGTGCAATCGGCGTATATTTTTTTTACCAGGCACCAACCCCTCAACTGCAGTGGATAGCCGAACTGTCAGGCAGCCTTTGCAAAGTATTGCAGCTTTGGACGGGAGTAATGCTGCTGTACAAGATCGGTTTAGGCAGGCCACCAAGAGTAAGAGCCATAGCGCTTTTGGCAATGTGTGCCGGCTATTTGGTTATGTATATTATTAAAGCAATCTATTTTGCCGAAGCTATTTGGAACGATTACTTTTATGTAGTGTACCTGTTTTGGATGCTTGATGCATTCAGGTCTGTATTGCACATGATCCGCAGGCGCGATAAGGGCGCAGGGCTTATTTTGGCCGGAGTTATTGTAGTTATGCTTACCTACTTTCTTACTTGGGAGGATGTATTTGGCTTGTGGCCTTATTATTCATGGGCCATGCGTTCTTTTGTTATGAATACCGCCGGATTGGTGCTGCCGCTTTGCTTGTCGCTTTATCTGGCCTTAGATTTTAGCCGGACCAACCAGGAGCTATCGGCAAAACTTAACGAGGTTGAAACGCTATCGGCATTAGCCCTCACTCAGGAAGCCGAGAAAATTGAATTGATTGCGGGAGAAGCCCGACGGCTGGAGACATTGGTTGCCGAGCGGACGGCAGAGCTCAAACTGCAGGCAGAAAGGCTTAGGGAAATGGATGTAGTAAAATCACGCTTTTTTACTAACATCACGCATGAATTTAAAACACCGCTTACACTTATACTCAACCCTGCAGAGGAACTCATGGCATCTACAGCCTTGCAAACGCAGGCCTATGCACATTTAATTTATAACAATGCTACCCGCCTGCTTCAGCTGATCAATCAGTTACTTGATATGAGCAAGATCGAGAATGGCGCCATGGAAGTAGCATATAACCCGCTTGATCTAGTGGCTTTGATCGGTATTAGCTTAAACCCTTATAAAATACCGGCAGCAAAGAAAGATGTTTTGCTAACCTTTACATCACCGTTTGATGAGCTTTGGATAAAGGGTGATCAAGACAAGCTAAGTAAAATAATATCCAACCTGCTATCAAATGCGGTAAAATTCACTGATCGGGGAAGCGTTAATATCAATTTGAAAAAGGTTATTGAAGATGATACCGAATTCTTATGCTTAACAGTAATTGATACTGGCAAAGGCATTCCTAAAGATAAGTTAGCTTACATATTCACCCGCTTTTATCAGGCCGATCCCTTTGATATCCGCTCGGCCGAAGGATCAGGTATCGGTTTGGCATTAACCCGTGAGTTGACAGAATTGCTGGGCGGTCATATTAAAGCCACGAGCAGCGTTAATGCAGGTACTGAGATAAATGTATTGCTACCGTACCATCCGGCATCGCCTGTAAATGAGGTTACCGGAACCGATGAAGCAAAGAAAACGCAAATTATCGGTAACCCGGCAAATATTACACGAAGCGCCGACCCCGACAAGTTGCTTATTTTGCTGGTTGAGGATAATGAAGAATTGCGTAACTATTTACACGGTTTATTAAACGACCATTACCTTGTAATAAGTGCTGCTAATGGGCAACAGGGGCTTGAAATGGGTATGGAGTGTATACCAACAGTTATTATAACCGATATTATGATGCCGCAGGTAAACGGCTATGAACTGGCAGAGCAGTTTAAAAGGGATGTAAAAACCAGTCATATTCCTATTATTATGCTAACTGCTAAGGCAGATACCGATAGCCGGATACAAGGTATAGAAACAGGCGCCGATGCTTACCTCGCAAAACCATTCAATAAACGCGAATTGATAGCAACCATTGAAAACCTGATTGATTCCCGAAAGCGCCTTCGCGAACACTATACACAGGAGCGCACATGGCTGCATAACAATGCAATGATGCCAGCCATGGAGCGCGATTTCATTGGTCGCATTCGTCAAATTGTACTTGACAATGTTGATGATGAATCTTTTACGGCAGATAAGCTTGCTACTTATATGGGGTTAAGCCGCACACAGTTACACCGCAAGTTAAAGGATATTGCCGGACAAGGAGCCGGCGAGTTGATAAGGCTGGTCAGGCTCGAGAAAGCTTACTTGCTTCTTCAAAAAGAAAATTTAAATGTGGCAGAAGTGGCTTACAGAGTAGGTTTTAGTAGCCCGGCAAGTTTTTCTGCCAGTTTTTCCAGACATTATGGCTTTCCGCCTAAAGAGGTAAGCAATATCATCTAATCTTCCCTCAAAACAGGAAAATACTTGCTTACTTTGCTTGTCTTACCAACGGTCGGCTAGAGAGATACCAGGTTTAACACGAGCGCCTAATTCAGAAGGTATGTTAAATAGAAGGATATTTAACATATAGAAACAATCAAACTTATCGCAGGCTTTTATGTAATGTATGATGAAATTTCAAATGGCGCTTTTTGGTATTCTAATTTCAAAAATCGCTCCATTATTATTAGAAACTACAATATCTCCGCCATGGGCAGTTACATATTGTTTAACAATGGCCAAGCCCAAACCCGTACCACTGCTCTTGTTTTTGGTAACAAATGGCTCAAATAATGTTCGTAATAAATCCGGAGGTATTCCAGGTCCGTTATCCCTTATCTTAAACAGAACATGGTTAGCATCCTCCCACGCACTGATCTCGATCCGGGGGGTGTTCGCATACGTATTCAAGAGTGCCTCAGCAGCATTGTTTATCAAATTAACCATGACACGTTTAAGCTTACTCTGATCACCCATTACAGTCAATTTATCAGCAGCTTTGATATCGACATGGACTTTTTCAAACCCTTCTTTTCCAGCCAGCGATAATAACGCGGTTTCTAAAAGCGGCTTAAGCTCTACAGGTTGTTTTTTAACAGGTGTATCCCTGATGAAATCCAAAAAATCTTCAAATATTTCAGAGGCCTGCTCCGCCGAACCATCGATCAGATCCAGCCATTCGCTTGCCTCGCCTTCTTCGCGCATAAGCCCGGTGATGAGTTGTATGTTTTTGATAGGTACGCGTAGGTCATGCATAACCATGCCAATGGCTTTACCCACCGCAGATAGTTTTTCTTTGCGCATCAATTCTTCGTTCATTTCGGCATTGCGAATGGCTTGAGCTGCGTTTTGTACAAAGAGCTTTAACAGATACATTTTTTCGGTCTTTAACCGCCCTTGCTTTTTAAGCACAGCAAACACAGAATAGCCGTTCAGGCGGGCAAGTACCAGCTCATCTATCTGAATTACTTCGTCAGTTGAAATATCAATACCCTTAATTCGGGTTACCAGTTCATTAACGTTAATCCTTTCTTCCATAGCACCGATAGACAATACTTTTTCGTACGAAAAATCGTCATGCAGCTTGCCAAGCAATGCCATGTCAGTATCTATCGTCGTTGCTAACTGATCTAAAATATTTTTCAGTAGAGACGTTAACTGCCGTTCATTTAAGCCGATAGAGGATATAGATTCGATAAGGCTTTCCAGGTTACGCAGCCGGCTATAGTCGGTAACGCCTTTGGTTGCAAGCTGAATAATTTCTTCAGAGGCGTAGGGTTTGCAATGATAGCCTACGTTTTGCCCGGCCTGTTCCACAATCTCCTCAATTGAGCGGTCAGTAAAGGCCGTTATAAATATGATCTCGGCTTTGCTGTCAACTTTCCTGATCTGCATAGCCGTTTCGAGGCCATCCCATCCCGGCATGCGCATGTCCAAAAATATGACCGCATAAGGGCTTCTATTTTCAATAGATGTCATTACTTTTTCGAGCCCTTCTTTACCGTTAGAGGCTTTTTGTACGCTGAAAACGGGAATATTACTGGTTCGGGGAGCAAGTATAGGGGAGGGTTCATCAAACAGGATGCTGGCCGCATGATTAATCTGATGACTTTCAATGCTTTGCTTACGTGGCACTAAAATCTCTTCAATATTGTCTCTTACCAGTTCTTCATCATCAATGATCAATACCGAGGTGTTTACGTCGTTCATTTTGTTTATGCTTTCAGAAAAAAATTATTTTTTAAATTCAATAGTGGTTTTGCTGCCTTTATCGATGCCGTTACTTTGAATAGAAATACTGCCTGAGTGGCTTTCGATAATCGCTTTACAATTATAGAGCCCTAATCCTGTACCGGTTGTTTTGGTAGTATAACCCCGATCAAATAAATGCGCTGCAGTCTCATCGTCGAATCCCTTGCCGGTATCGGTTATCGTTAATGCTGCGGTATCGCCCAAATCCTGAAGTGTTATGCCGATGTTCTTTTCGCCAATATCCATTTCTATCGCCTCAATGCTGTTTTTTAAAATATTCAGTAAAACCTGCATTAGCTTGGTACGGTCACCTTTGATCTCGACCGGAGATAGCGGAACATTTAAGGATAAACTGATTGCTTTCTTTTCCATGTTCGCAAACACCATTGAGCGGCAATCATTAATAATCTCTTTTAGGTTCACCAGTTTTCGTTCCTGTGATTCGTGCCCGGTCACATATTGCCGCTGGATGTTCAATATGTCCTGAATGTGGGTAATGATCTGTAGCTGCTCGGTGACTGATCGCTGCAGTTCATCCTGACTATCGCTTAAGGATTTGCTTATGGCCTCCATCATATCTATAAGTGCCGCTGCTTTGGGTGCGCCGATGGCGCTACCAATGGGCTCCTGTTGCTGCTTTAAAAAAACGGCTACTTTATGTAAGTTATCTTGGTTATAATGTTCCAGCATGCGGTTAATGCGGGTTAAATACGAACCAAAACCGACTATGGCGTTGCCTATATCATGAATAACTTCAGACGCAATCTCGTATTTTCCTTGCGCGACGGCTTTTTCTTGCTGTGCAATTTTTAGCGCCTGCTCTTCTTTAAGCTTATCGGTCAGGTCGTCCATACTCACGATAACGCAGTCTTCAAACATCTTGGTAACCGTAATCTGGAAGTGTTTGTTGCCCCCCGTTGGATATGAGAAGCTGTATTGCAGGTTATGCACAATTAAACCAGCCGGTTCACTAAAGCCGCGTATGCGGTTACTAAGGTCTGGGTTTATGAGGTTTAAGCACGGAAATAGATTTGAGCCGACTGCCAACTCTTCGGAGGACAATGGGTTAAGTAATTTTTCGCCGACCAGGTTTATGCTTACAATCCTGCCATTTTCTTCTATTTCAAATAACGCTATCGGGGCGTGCTGCATAATTGAACGCAGCTTATGCTCAGAAGGGCTGATCCCATGCTCCATGTATTATTGGTTTTAGTGCACTTTTACGAAGTCAACGCGAAAAAGTTGATAAAGGATCATATTCACCTCAAATTATGTTTTTTATGCTATTGCCTTTATCAGTTCTATCGTTATGCCGAGGTCTTATTAAGTTATGTCAAAGCGCAGAATGAAGCTTCCGGGCCTGATCCCGCTGTTTGCGATGCGGTAACCAGGGTCCGTGCTGGGGGTATTGTTGCCGGCGGTTCCGGCAGGTATCGGTCAGGCAGATCTTCGTACGCTGATAACAATGGCCGTAACGAGTTGCTGGTTACCTTTTGCCTTAACTTTACAGGTTGCGCCGATGTATCGCCATGTACTAATAACCGTACCGATCCATATTACTACCAGTTAAAGGCGGTGCGCATTCCTTACGCCAGGAGGTATCTAAGTTTATTTTACCGTAGCAATGTGTTAAGTTTTGCCTCGGTTTTCGCTTGAAAAATAGATTTGCAAAAATTTGCTAAATCAATTTTATGCTGATGCCGAATAATATATATTTGGCGTAGCCAATATATTTACAACGCATCCTTTATCAGGATTGATCACGCATATCATATTGAAAAAAGTTTACTCATTTCTTGTTTTAAGTAAGCTGTACAATTGCGCATCCTCACAGCAAATAACCCCATTTAAGGAGGGCGACGGGAACTATAGAAATTGAACAACATTAATGAAGCCAGTAACCAAAAGCCGGATAAAACTTTTTTATACCACAATTGCCCTTGCTCTTGGTGTTAACAGCCATGCGCAACAAGCGTATTTTATTGATGGTTACCATGGCGGTGTTTGGGGCCATTATCCCGACTGGAATACCCGCTTTATGGTGGATATGCTCAACAAAAATCCTTACTGGAAAATAAATCTGGAGATAGAACCCGAAACCTGGGATCGCGCCGCCAAGATTGACCCACAGGCCTTTACTGAGTTTAAAGCCCTAATGGATGATCAGTCGGCTAACGGGCGCGTGGAATATGTTAATCCGGCCTATGCCCAAAGCTATATGTATAATATTGATGGCGAAAGCATTATCCGTCAGCTGGGTTATGGAATCAAAAAATTACAGGCTACCTTCCCGGGTATACAATTCAATACATATTCATCCGAAGAACCTTGTTTTACCAATGCCTTGCCGGGGATATTACTGTCGTATGGGTTTAAATATGCATCGCTAAAAAACCCCAACACCTGTTTTGGTGGATATACCAAAGCTTTTGGAGGTGAACTGGTTAACTGGATCGGTCCGGATGGTAGCAGCATTACCACGGTACCACGTTATGCTATTGAAAAGCTCGAACCAAGATCAACCTGGCAAACCATCGGTTGGAATAATAGTCCTGACTATATTAACGCCGCCCTTAAATACGGCATAAAGCACCCAATCGGCATGACCTTGCAAGATGCAGGCTGGAAGAACGGGCCTTTTTTGGATCAAAAAGATACGGTAACGCGAAAGCAATATACCACCTGGCGCAACTATTTTGAGCAGATTGTAAAAGGTGAAGGGGCAACAGATTGGCGGTTAAGCCAAGAAGATATTTTGGTGAACCTGGTTTGGGGGTCGCAGGTTACACAGCAGTTGGCACGAAGGGTTCGTGCTGCCGAGAACAAGATATTACAGGCCGAGAAAGTTGCAGCGATAACCGCGTTAAGCAGCAACAGCAAGCCAACCGCTAACTTTGATGACGCCTGGCGTACCCTCATGCTATCGCAGCATCATGATTGTTGGATAGTACCCTACAATGGCGACAAGGGTGATACCTGGGCCGACAAGGTAAAAAGCTGGACTGCCAACACCATCAGGCAAAGTGACAGTATAGTGCAGGCATCATTCAACAAAACAAATGGTAATGCCGGTAATAACATCATTGTATATAATACCCAGGGCCACAGCAGGCAACAGGCTGTAAATGTGGCTATCCCGGCAGGTATGGTGATCAGAGATGCAAAGGGCAATGCCATTCCATCGCAAGTAAATGGCGATAGCGTGCTGTTTGTAGCCAATGTACCCTCATTTGGTTATGCCACTTATAGCTTTGAAAAAGGTAAAGCAAAGCCATCAGCAGGCGTAAAGGTTACAAAGTCGGCAGATGGTAAGTACGTTCTTGAATCGGATATTTATAGCTTGACTATAGATGCTAATAACGGTGGTAGTATTACCGGTTGGTACGATAAGCGTTATAAAAAAGAACTGGTAGATAAAGGCAATGTTAACAACTTTAACTCGCTTCGCGGCAATTTTTATGAGGATGGAGGGTTTAAAACTACAAAAAATTCTCAGGCTCAAATTACCATTGCCGAGCAAGGCCCCGTGCGAGCTACGGTGCTGATAGCTACAAGCATTGCCGGTACCAAGGTAAAGCAGCGCATCAGCCTGACCGCCAATGACCCCGTTGTTGATATGCGTGTAAATATCGACTGGCAGCGCAACGTTAGGGTAGGCGAGTATGTTGATAAAAGCAATTACAAATGGACCGACTATAAAAAGCCTTTTTATAACGATAGCAATAAACTGCTTACCGTGTTCCCGCTGGCTTTAAAAGATCAAAAGGTTTATAAAAATGCGCCTTTTGAGGTAACTACAAGTAAGCTTAAAAATACCTTTTTTAACAGTTGGGACAGCATCAAAAATAATGTGATACTCAACTGGGTTGATGTAATGGCCGGCGATGGCAGCTATGGCGTAGCCCTGTTTACTGATCATACCACCAGCTACACGCATGGCAATAATTTTCCGCTGGGTTTGGTTACGCAGTACTCGGGCATGGGTTTATGGGGGCGGGATTATTTTACAGATGGGCCAACATCTATACACTATGCCTTGCTACCGCATGTGGGTTTGTGGGATAAGGCTGGCATCTGGTCGGCCTCCGCAGGTTGGAATGAGCCATTGCTTGCATTGGTATCAAATGCTAAACTTGCATCAGCAAATCGATCACTAATTGAGATTGAGAAGAATGGTTTAGCAATTACCTCGGTAACTGCCGATGATAAAGGGTTGCTTTTACGAGTATTCAATGCCGGAGGCGCATCGGGTAATAAGGCTTTAAAGCTAAATTTCGCAGTAACTCAAGCGCAATTAGTTGAGCTTGATGATCGTGATGCCGGGAAGGTGAATGTTAAAAAGCTAAGTAATGGCAGTTCGCAAGTTGAATTTTCGGTGCCAAAATTAGGTTTCCGTACGTTGCGTTTAGTAAGATGATACCTTGTTTGGAAATAAAGTGAGCCGATGCGTCCGGTGAAATAAAGTATCGTGTAAAATGAGGCTAACCAGCAGGCAAACAGCCATTACCTATGCCAGATGGCCGGACAGTTTGGAGTATACCATCGTATACTCCTTGACAGGCGATAACAGTATGATCATAGCAAATAACGGCAAACACCAGCGTGGTTTGCATTGAGTGCAATATTTCACGCGTGAATTATAAAGATGGTCAGCCCGAGTTCTGCCTGACCATCCCCATAGCCTCATCCTGCATTATTGTAACAGCCATTGTGCGGCTACATTTTTCTTGTCAAAAAAGGCAACCTGTACGATATCGTATTCATCCGGCAGACTCTTGCCTGCCGCAATACGGCTGAATGTACTGGGTGAATAAATCCAGGCAAACTTTTTCAAGCCCGCTTTGGCCATTGCCGGGAACCACACTTCCGCACCCCAGTCCGATGCTTCTGACCAATTGCCTTTTACTGAGGTGTTATCATTCAGCACCAGGTGGCAATTATTCTTTTGCATCAGATCCAGCATAATCTCGCAACCCTTGGTTACCGATTCATAGTTCTGGTAACCTTTCCAGTCCACATCCATGTAGCGGTCTTGCGGCTGATAACGGATTGTAATGAAATCGCCCTCATAGAACGTGCGGTTGTCTGTGGCGATATCCTTGAACTCTTGCACGCCGCTCAATGGCAGCAAAAAGAAAAAAGTAGATCCTTGGTCAGGCTGGCTCTCGATCCAGAAACTGCCGCCATGCCTTTTAACGATCTCAGCTGCGATGAAGAGGCCTAATCCTAATCCTTGGAAGCGGGCCGACGAATTATCTACACGGTAAAATCGGTCGAATAAGCCTTTAAGGTGCTCTTCTGCTATACCAATGCCGAAATCCTGTACAGACACGATCAGATTCTGGTTTTCCTTTTCGCAATGAACCATGATTTTATCAGCGCCCGGAGAATACTTGATCGCGTTATTGAGCAGGTTGGTCATTACCTGTTCAATACGATGCTGGTCTCCGCGGTAAGTTACATCACAATCCATCTGTACATCGATGTGGTGCTGGATGGAGGTTTGCTGAATGCTTTCTGCCACATCCAGTAGCATCTGTCTGAAATCGAAATTTTCTTTATTGTAGGTCATCTTGCCGGCATTGATACGGGAAACGTCCAAAAGATCCTCGATCAGGCGGCCCAGGCGTTCCAATTGCCGGTCTGCCTTGACAATGAAAGGCTCCAGCTTAGGCTGCTGGCTGATCTCGCGTTTAGCCAGCTGGAAAAAGGCTTTAACAGTGGTCAGCGGTGTTTTCAGCTCGTGGCTGGCAATGCTGATGAACTCATCTTTTTTATACTCATTCGTTTTTTGCTGGTGTATATTGGTGTTAGTACCAAGCCACATTACTATCTGATCGTTTTCAACTAATGGCAGCGCCCTTGCCAGGTGCCAGTAATACTCTCCGTCCGCAAATTTAAGGCGAAATTCTGTAAGGTACTCGCGCCCATTGTGCAGTGATCGCGTCCATTTTTCCAGCGCGCCTGGCAAATCATCGGGATGTACATAAGCCTGCCAACCTAAACCGGTTATCGTTTCACTGGATTCCTCACCGAAATCTGTACAAATGATGTCGTTAACATAATTCAATGCCCCGTCAGGTGTTGCCGTCCAAACCTGCTGTGGTATGGCGTTCAGCATAAAGCGGAATCGCTGCTCACTGGCCTGTATATGCTGCTTTGCCTTCACCTGCTCGGTCACTTCCTGGCACAAGACCATCACGCCGGTAACGCCTTTGTCCTGTTCACGGTAAGGCTGGTATATCACATTCAGGAATATATTTATCAGTTCACCATTTTTGAAGAGGCTAAAAGGCTGGTCATACAGGTAGCGGGCTTTACCGCTTAACCGTACCCCATCGATAATTGGCCGGAAAACTTCCTCTGTTTCAGGGATCAGTTCAAATAGTGGGCGGCCGGTGATCTCATCTGTTGAACGCCCGATCAGGTTCGCGTAAGCTTCATTGACGATCTCTGTCCGCATCTCCGGTCCGGTCAACAGGATGATACCTGTTGATGCATTGCGAATCAGGTTGCGAAAGCGACCTTCGCTTTCTTGCAGGCCGCCTATAGTGCGCTCCAATAATTGCTGGGTTTCACTAAGTTCTTCGTTGGTTGTTGCCAGTTCTTCGTTCGTAGCAGCAATCTCTTCGTTAAGCGACTGCTGCTCTGCATTACTGTCTTCAAGTAACTGCCGAGACCTGACCATCTCGGTAATGTCTGATGCTGTAACAATAATACCGTTGATCACGCCCTTGCTGTCCCGTATCGGATCATAATAAAAACTGACATATTTGATCAACCGCCCTTCTTCCGTGTCAACAAAGAACACTTCTTCTTCCTGACCGTAGGGTTCGCCCGTATCGTAAACTTTTTTAAGTAAAGCCGGAAATGGTTGATCGACGAGTTCGGGCAGAATATCCAGCAGTTTACGACCAATGATTTCTTCCAGCGATTTATGCCATAAAGTTGCCAATTGTTTGTTAGCTACTTCAATCACATATTCGGGGCCACGCAATATGATCAGCGGGTAATGTGAGGTCATAACCAATTCCCGGAGGTCAGCCTCGACCTTTTCCGTATGTTTTCGGCTTTCCACCAGTTCGGTAACTTCATAAACAAACGCAATGATGCCTTCTACATTGCCGTTCGCATCCTGCGTTGGCTGGTAATAAAAATTGAAATAGCGATCGACCAGTTCGGTGCTTCCCGGCGATGTGAGCGGAATCAATACTTCTCTGCCTTCATACGGTTCACCGGAGCTATACACGTTCCGCAAAATATCGCCAATAGGCTGACCTTCGATTTCAGGCACGGCCTCAAAAATCGGCCGTCCAAGCAGTTCGCGCTGTGGTAGAAGTTCCTGGTAAGGTTGATTGACCAGTTCGAACACCAGCTCGCGCCCGGAAAGGATGCAGATACCCGCAGGCGCCTGCATTAAAAAGCGTTGCATTTTATCGCGTTCACCTATCACTTCCCTGGTTCGTTGCTGTATCCTTTCTTCCAATTGATCGTTAAGTTTGTTCAAATGGTCCTGTGTTAGCTGTAATTCTTCATTTACAGCGGCCAGTTCTTCATTGGCTGAGCTTAACTCCTCATTTAAAGCCAGTATATTGTTATACGCTTCCCCTAACTCATATGCTAACGCGTTATTAAGAATAGTGCCGGCATGAAGCGCCACACTTTCTAAAAAATGACGGTAGTCTTCATCCAGACGTTTGCGGGCGGAGATGCCGCAAAGCAGGTATCCTTTTAATTCTGCTTCATCTTTAGCAAGAGGTGCAGCAAATGCTTCTTCAACAGGTTCTGGCCAAAAATTAGTGATCGGCTCGGGAAAGCTCGCCGTAACATCCGGCACTAAGCCTTTCAATTGCGTAGTTATATGTTCTATATCCACACGAAAAACCACCGGTTCGTTTGCCGGCGAGAGACCTTCTGTGGAAAGAACGTGCAAGTCCTCATTATTCCGCTGGCCGTAAATCGCAAAAAAAGGAATATCAGCCTGCGAAGATTTCAAAATATCAGTTACGAGTGTAACAGCCTCATTCAAATTACGCGAGACATTCTTATTGTTCATCAGCGCGGTTAACAGCTTGTTTCGCCGGTCGTTAATAACACGGAAGGTCGTCTCGATGACCGCATTGAAAACGCCGCCAATTGAACCGTCTACAGCCTTGATGGGTGAAAGGGTATAATCAAAGTAACACTCTTCCGTATAACCATGACGATGCATGTACAAGGGGGCGTCCGGACGGCGGTAAGAGGCGCCCTGGTATAGTACCGATTCAAATTCTTCCCGTAATCCGGCCCATATTTCCGGCCAAACTACCTCACCGGGTTTGCCCAACGCCCAGGGATGTTTCTTACCCGGTATTGCGCTCCAAGGTTCGTTATAGATCAGGCTGAACGCAGGCCCCCAATAGATCGCGATTGGAAAGCCGGAGCCAAGTACGATGCTCACTGCTGAACGCAGGCTTTCCGGCCACGTATCTGGGTCGCCCAAAATTGTTGCCGACCAATCGGTCGTTCGTATCAATTCGCCATGTTCGCCGTCGCTGTGTAAAAACGTATATTCCTTAGCCACCTGATGTTATTTGTAAACGATGTGTTTATTAAAAACTAAAACAAAAACAATTTGTTGGCGTAGGCGCAAGTAAAATAAACTTAACTTTAGATTAAATTAAATTAAATGGCATTGCTTATTTAAATACTGCTGACTTAATCAAATTTAATTAAAAAAACTGCATTCCGCGTTTGCTATTTCAGTAACTATAGTAGCAACTGGCTGCGTTCGGTATGATCCTGTATAGTTGCCAGTGCAAGGTTTGTAAGGTGCTTAATATGCACATCACTGCTGGAGTTGTTATAGGCGGTAACCGCATCCTACCGGTAAATGTATCCTGATCGCGATGCGGTTCTGGCAAATGAAATAATCCGAGAACAGGCGTAAATAAAATGAAGCCTGGTCAATACTGATTTAACTTTTTTGACAATGAAGGATACCTTTACACCAATGGTCGCCCTAAGAAAGCATTAATAAGCAGGAGCATAACTATGGTGAAATAACTCAACGAAAATATTATAGTTGGCTTGGCACTTTTAAACCCGGTTAATAAAATAAACAGGGGTATGGCCTGTAACGCATGCATTCCCACAAAATGTGCTATACGTAAATCACCGGCAGTACGGCTCCAGTTAATTAAGGGGAGCCCGCGGCCGCCGTCAGCAGCGCCTACGGTGTGTGCCATTTTTGCAGCCATTACACCGCCCTCCAGTGCAAAAAAGCAGGCCATGATAATGCCCAGCCTGATTGCCCACAGCATAGCCGGGGTAACTTGTACTGCCTTCACCTTAAAAAAGCGAATGCCAATGTATAAGGCAAATAGGGTTTGTAAAATGATTACCGCACCCATCAGGTTAAATACTAACAGATTATACGCGCTGGAGTGGTTGTAATGCGACAACTGCCCCCGGGCCGCTTGTGAGGCGATCGCTACCATTTCGAAGGTCATGGCAAATACCGTAAACCAGGCAAAGCGCCTTTTTAAACGCTCAAAGGGCAGATACTGTAAAAGCAGCGGCCAGGTTAAACAATAGATGCCTATGGATAGGGCAAATTTGATCGGTTTTATCCACAAGTTTATACCTGACAAATGCCGCTGATCGAATTGTGAAATGATGATCAGCACAAATAACAGCGATAGGTGTGCAATGCCACAATAATAAAAAACAGGGCTACCGGCCTTTATGCGGTTAAATAAGGTTTTCATGATTGTTTTTTGAAATTTTTGAAGATCTGATATAGCAGAAAGCCGCATGGTCCGAACATAAAGGTTGATATCAGGCATGGAATGATCAGCCAGTGTGAAATGTGCTTTTCTTGTGAGGATTTAATTATGGCAAAGCCTATAAGCAGATCGAACGCCAGATAATGCACCCAACCGGCCAGCAAAAGATGGTCATCGGCAAAAAGGGTACGTACTTGCTGCAAAGAATTATACCCGCCGCCCGGCGTGTTAAAAAAGCCAACGATGTAGATGCAATAGACAACAGACAAGAATACAGGTACTACAGGACGCCTGATCAGCCACTGCGTTATCTTCCATTTAGGAAGAATGATCAATATCGCCCATTGCAATGCAGCTATTGTACCTGCCAGCGAAAAAATTTGTGATGTGTTCATGTAATTGTTTTGAGGGCGCGTATAAATGCGCATCACAAAACTGCACTGAACAAGGCGCTGAAAAAATATGGCGGGGTTAAGAAATGATTGAATTTTGTTAACCTATGTTAACTTCATCTTAGCTACATCGGCGCGGATACGGCTCAGGCTTTGCGGTTGTATGCCCAGGTAGGATGCGATGAGGTGCTGGGGCAACCTTTCGAAGATATGTGGCTGGCTGGTTAACAGTGCTATGTAGCGTTCTTTAGCGGTCTGGATCATGAGGTTACTTTTACTCTTAGCCGTAGCTAAAAAAAGCTGTTCGGCTATGATGCGGCCAAATCTTTCAAAACGCTGGCTATGCTGGTAAAGGGCCTGCATGTCCGGATAGCTCAGGGTAAAAAGTTCGCAATCTTCAAGTGCTTCAATCAGGCAGCCGGAAGCGGTTTGCAGTAAAAAGCTTTCATAATCTCCAAGCCATTCGCCTTCAAAAGCAAACCCAAGAGTGTGATCTCCTTTTGCACCCCTTGAAAAGTATCTGAGGCCGCCTTTGTGTACCAGTACCATGTATTTACATACCTGGCCTTCCCTCAAACAAAGTTCATGCTTTTTTAGGTTCAACGGTTTAAGCTTTTGCATAAACAAAAAAAGCTCTTCATCGGTGAAATCAACCAGTTTGCGTAATGATCGTGTAATTACCTCGTACATTTATAGCTACCTTTCAAACGGCCCCCAAATATAAATGAAACTTGTTTGTGTTGCCATATTTATGCTATGGGCGTAAGAGTTATACTTGTGGCGTGTTAAACCTTCTTTCTGATCCTGCTTAAATGCTCGGGCGTTACGCCTAAATACGAGGCAATGTAATACTGAGGTACCTGCTGAACAATTTGCGGGTATGCGGCCGCAAAATCACGGTACTGTTCTTCATGTGTAGTGGCAATGATCTTTTTGCGTTTTGCCTCCACGCCGCAAAACACGCGTTCTATAATCAATCTGCCGAAGCGTTCCCAAATTTTATACCGGTCGAAGAGTGAATTGATACCGTCTTTCCTTAAGATCAGCAATTCAGCGTCGGTTAGCGCTTCCAGGTATTGCATGGTTGGCGTTTGCATAATAAAGCTTTGATAATCGGTTATAAACTGGTTTTCTGAAACGAAATCAACGGTGGTTTCCTTGCCATTCTGAAACGAATATTCCCTGATAACGCCGGAATTGATAAAGGCGATAAAATTGCAGGTTTGCCCTTCCTGTAAAAGCAGCTCTTTCTTCTTTAGTTTCTTGAATTTTATGATATCCGCGAAAGCCGCCCATTCTTCCGCATTGGGCTGAACGATCTGTTTGATGAACATTTCTATTTTTTTCAGATATTGAGGATCGTTCATGTGAGCTGATTATGATTGGGTTGAACGGTACGATCTGTCCATTCAACGTAGCTGCAATATACAAATTGAATGAGACAAGTCATCAAAACATAAAAACAGGCCGTTAGCATTAATGCTGATCGACCCGTTTAAAATACCGGTTGCTTAGGTAGGAAATACTTACTAATTTTTGATGGTTGTTTTGATCGTTCCTAAAAAGTTGATGGAGGTTTCGATGTGATCGTCAGGCTGGAGATAACGGGGGTTAGAGCGTTCTTTTTTTAAATATTGCTGCAAAATATAAGGGTGCATTTTATTACCAAAAAAGCCGCCGGTAAAAATGTATTTGGCGACGGCGCCAAAAATGAACCCTTTTGCTGGTGCGTTAAACACCACACCCGAAGGTGTACCTGTGATAATGATACTGTTAGCCGGGATACAGTCACCCTCGAATAGCTTTACCATTTTATCCTGGTAATAACTTTTTCGCTCACCTTTAACTGACAGGGATCGCTCAATGATCTTATCGATGTTCCAAACCATATCTTTCGCATACCCGCTCTGGCGAATATGACCATTGACTGAAAGCGTCAAATGTAGTTCGTTCACAAACGCCCTCCAGTTTTTGGGGATAACCATATAAGGGCCGGTTGGTAAAAATCCGTTTTTACTTTTCGCATCAGGGAAACCTTTGCCGCCAGTTACGTTTCGGCTATCCATTTTGCGCATCAGCGTAGCCCGATCGGTGAAATCATTCACAACAAGGAAGCCTATCATGCTGTGATTCAGATCGGTAGCATAGCATACTGCTGAAGGGAAAACTATGCCCAGTTCCACCTCGTGGTCAAGTAGCCAGCCCTTAGTATATTTTAATTGATGGATAGCCGGATCTGTCTCTACGATCTTAGGGAACATGAAAGGCCTGACCTGCCCGGTTTCTTTACCATGTTCCGCATAATTGATCCCGATGGCTAAATGCGCCTCGCCTACAACGCTTGGCAGCAGATCCTGATACGGAACAATAGTGTTTGCAGTATCTGAACGTATGATCTTCACCACGTCGTCAAATGCCAGACCGCTGATTACATCGAAAGCATTTTGGTTGTATCGCTTCAATGCAGCGCTAAGGTCAACGCCTGAAACCTGTTCGCCATTGTCGCTCAATACAGCAAGGGTGTGAATCTGCCCGTCTTTGCTGAACCGGCTTAACGTGAGCGCTTCTTCCGGTTTTTTAAGCATCGGTTTTTTTTTTGCCAGGGCTATCTGCAAGCATAACCATGCGGTCATCACTGTCGACGGGCAATCTGCCGACTTTCAAAGTATTCCAGTGAGACAAAATTTCTGCGTAGGCGGGATAAATGTTTATGATTGTCAGGAAGCAGCCAGCCACCAAACCAATAATTATTCTGGTCGTGATCATGATAAAATTTTTGCTTACTTTTTACCTGGAATTATGCGATAGCTCAGCCCGATCTTAAACGCTAATCCGGTAGATACTTCCGGGTTGATCGGATCTTTACGGTCACCTAACTCATAGAAGTCAATAAAGCCTTTGGCCTTATCTGTTTTATTGTAGATCTCCATATTACGGATCAGCGTATAAGCGGCGGTGACCCTTACCGCCCATTTAGGTGAAATATAACGCTCGACAAAAAGGCCTGGGTTAACCGTGTTATATTCAAAATAACGGTCCTGCTTGTTTAACCCGTAAGTTGAATTTTGCACGAAAAGGTTGAAGCCGGCATTCACCTTTTCGTTGACGCCATAGCTTGCTGTGAGACTATGCGGTACATCGCCGAATATTTGCCATTTATCGTTTACCTTCCAATCCATACCGACCAAAACAACATACTGCGGACCATAAAATTGCCGACGATAACCTAATATCGCTTTCCAGCTGATATTGTCGCTCGCTTTCCACGTTCCGCGAAGTATCGCGCCAAACTTGATGTCAGAGCCTTTTATGTCCTTATAGTCACTGTTCATGGTGGGTGTGAGCAAGGCGGTAAGGTTAAAGGATTTGCTGACCATGGTGCTGTAACCAAATGTGGGCGAGATGCTGTAAACGCGTTTCACATCAAAGTCGGGATGTGTTCCTGAGAAATTGAAAGCTTCGAGGTTGCCGCCTACGATCAGGTACTCGGACTTATTGGGTGTCAGAAATATGGGTACCGAGGTGCCGATCTTGAGATTGTTACCGGTAAATTTCTGTTCACCGTTTAGTGTTTCGATCTTCATCGGCATGTGCTCGTAGCTAATGGTTACGCCTTCTACATAACCCTGGCCAAAGCTTGCTTCAGCAGTTAAAAGTACCAACAGAAATGCTGTTGCAGAATAAAGGAAATGCCTGATCAGATGGGTTGATTTAAGGCAGCGAGTGCTGAGTTTCATTTGTTACGATATTAAATGTTGTCATCCTTATTGGATTGCAACAAAACTATTGTGACCGGTCTCAGAACTCATTGATGTTTATCAATAACGAAAATAGTGGATGTGAACTTATTTTCGATGGCTCCAATTAAGCCCATGGTAAATTGGAGCTGGTGGCATGTTATAACTTCTTAATTGATCTGTAGGCGCAATGCTATATCGTCGTTATTCAGGTTATTTGTTTTTTATTCGCTGATTACTTTTTACCGATGCTGAATTTCCCATAGATACCAAATCCATTCAAAAAAATCGAGGCAGAAAGTTAAGCTGCTGTACCACGCAAGCTAAAAGCCATACATATGAGCGCTGGCCCCCGCTTTATGCTTATATTTAATAATGAGTTTACATTCAATCTTTTTCTTTGCGGTTACTTAGCCACTGAAATGCCGAACCATAATGCTCTTTCAGACAAGCAATTGCTTCATTTGCTTAAAAGCAATGATGAAACGGCTTTCACAGAAATATTTGATCGTTATTGGTCTGTATTATTCATCCAGGCATGTAAGCTGGTAAGGGATGAGGATGATGCTGCCGACCTGGTACAGGAAGTGTTTGTAAAGATTTGGGATCATCGGGAAACAATTATTATACAGGGAGGGCTGTTGCCCTATCTGGCACGCGCTGTCCGTTATCGTTTCTTTGATTTTTTAGATAGGAAAAAAGTACGTCAGGATTATGCCGACTCGCTCCGTATCTTTATGCAAGAAGGGCGGGCAATAACCGATGAGCAATTAAGGGAAAAAGAATTACTCCGAACAATAGATGAATTAGTGAGCACACTGCCTCCCAAACAAAAGCAAATCTATGAAATGAGCCGAAAAGACAGTATGAGCACGGCTGAAATTGCCCTTGCCCTAAACGTCTCAGAAAAAACGGTTCAGAATCAAGTGAGTTTAGCTTTAAGGGAACTTAAGCTGAAACTTAACATGCTCCAAATCTCCGGAGCCTTATTCGGCAGCGAACTAATTTCGGAAGTTTTAAAAAAAATCTAAAAAGCTTCGGGAAAGTAACCCAACTTAACCTACATGTATATAAAACGCTTATAGCGGGTACATGGAAGAAAAGCAATCACCTGAAGAATTGATACGCCGGTATGTGGCCGGAGAAGCAACAGCCAAGGAAAAAGCCTGGGTTGAAAGTTGGTATCTTAACGAATTAGAAAAATGCCAATATTACCCGACTGAGGAAACGATTAATAACAAAAGTGCCGAAATTCGTGCCACTATATTGAGCCGAACGGCGAAGCAGAGAACTGTTAACATATGGCCGCGCATTGCCGCTGCCGCCGCCATTTTATTCTTCATTTGCGCAGGCGGTTATTTATTCTTTAATAAAACAAATTTCCGGTCTGTTCACGTTGCTCAGGTTAAACCAGATATATCGCCTGGCGATCAATCGGCTATTCTATTATTATCTGATGGAAGGAAGATAAATCTTCACGATGCAAAAACCGGTAATATAGCAAGCGAGGGTAAAACAAAAATCATTAAAACAGCTGATAACCAAATAATTTATAAAGCTGATGCTCCTGCCAGCAGCACGCAATACAATGTAGTGGTTACCCGCGCGGGTAACTTTTATCCGCTTAAGCTAGCAGATGGAACAGTTGCAATACTGGATGCAGGTTCGTCAATTAAATATCCCGTAAACTTTACCGGTCGCCAGCGCCGCGTAGAAATTACCGGCCAGGTTTATTTTGAGGTTAAGCATAACGCCGCCATGCCATTCAGGGTAAGCGTTAAAGGCAACGTTATTGAAGACCTCGGCACCAGCTTTAATATCAATGCATATGATGACGAACCAAATATTAAAGCTACGTTGATAGAGGGGAGTATGCGGGTAAACGACCAGGTTACTTTAACACCGGGTAAACAGGCAACCATAAACAAAGGCAGGATAAAAGTATCTAAAACGGATATTGAGCAGGTTATTGCCTGGAAAAACGGGCTATTCAAATTTAATACCACTCCAATAGATCAGGGAATGCGGCAGCTTTCACGCTGGTATAACGTAACTGTTGAATATCCGAACGGTATTCCTGACGTCACTTTTAACGGCGAGATCCATCGTAGCACCAATGCATCGCAGGTGCTGGAGATACTTAGTTTCAGCAAAGTGAAATTTCAAATCGTAAATACGCCTTATGGCAAAAAAATTATTGTGAAACCGTAACTAAAATAATCAGATAAAAATTTAATAAATCAAAAATGAAGTATCATCTATCTTGAAACTAAGCTACAAGAACGCTCACAAAAAAGCCGCAGCAGTGCTTGGAACCACTGATACGGCAAATGTACGGAGCTAACGACCCAATAACGGGAACATCAATTTTGCGAATTAATTAGTTAACCCAAACATTCAAAGTTAATGATTTTTACTGCCGTTTCAGCAGCATGGCGATGTTATGACCGCCGCTCATTCAAACAAATTAACCGTGTGATGAAAATTTCGACCCTGCTCATCATACTGGCCTTGGTACAGGTCAGCGCGAAAAGCTTAAGCCAGCAAATTACCTTGCAGGAAACCAATGCGCCGCTTGAAAAAGTTACCAATCTGATTAAAAAACAAACCGGGTTTGTATTTTTTTTCACAGAGCAGGAACTTAAAAATGAACGAATAACTGTAAAAGTAAGTAATGCGAGCTTACAAAACGCACTTAAAGCATGTTTTACCCGTGGAGATATCGAATACAAAATTATTGGAAATAACATTGTACTGAAACGCGGCAATGCCGCAGTAAGCTTTCAACAAGCTAAAGTTCAGCCAGGCTGGGTTAGCGGAAAGGTTACTGATGCGAAAAACGGCGAAACGCTGGTTGGTGTTAGTATAACTTTAATCGGACGGACCATTGGTACAACATCAAAAACTGATGGTAGCTACAGCATTTCGCTTGAATCAGGAACTTATACTATACAAGCCAGTTTTGTTGGATATAAAACGCTGATTCATGAACAGGTAATTATTAAGGATGGACAATTAACCGCTTTAGATTTTGCGCTGCAACCCGGAGAAAACGCCTTATCTGAAGTGGTGATATCAGGCAGTTTCAGAACGAGCCCAACTTATCACACTAATGAACGTCAAATAGTTGAACTAATCCAAAAGGCGCCCACCATTGTTTCGGCTATCTCTAACGAACAGATTATTAAATCGTTCGACAGAAGTTCGGCTGAGGTAATGCGCAGGTTTGCCGGCATAATCCTTTCTGACAATCGCTTTATACAGGTACGCGGATTAGACCCCCGATATTCGGTTACGTTTTTAAATGGTTTGCCAGCACCAAGTGCTGAGAGTGACAGACGGTCATTCTCTTACGATATGATCAACTCCAACGTAATTGACCGTATTGTAAGCTACAAATCTCAGTCGCCGGAATTGTATGGAGAATTATCTGGCGGTTTAGTCAATATTTCCACCAAGCATGCAGTTGACAAAAAGCAGTTCGACATCCAGATATCATCGCAATACCGGCCAGGGTCAACCGGCAAAAATTACTATACTTACGCAGGCAGTGCCATGGACTTACTGGCGTTTGGCGCTAACGACCGTGATTTACCAAAAGATTTGCCGCCTGCATCGTTAGAACTTGCCACGCCGATACCCGATGAGTTTGGCAGAAAAATCATCAGGCCAAATTTTGACCTGCAAACAAAAACAGCCCGACCAGACGTGCGTTTGGTAATGACATACCTTAACCGGTTCAACGTAGGAAGCCAGTATTTAAACAGTATTTCGTTGTTGAGTTACACAAATGCTAATGCTCAAAATACGCCCACGCTAATTCGTTCAAATTCTTCATCGGGTACGCTGCCTACATATTTTCAGTTTCAAAACTTTGACCAGTCGGTATCGCTTAGTGCCATTCAAAATTTTATGTACCCCGTTAGTAAACGGGTTAATATCGAGTGGAAAAATCTGTTTACACAGGATGCTGATAACGCGGTAAGTGTTAGTGATGGAATAGTAATGGGTGGCAATTACGCGGGTCGCACCATTTTTGATCAATACACCCAGCGCAGTTTGTATTCCTCGCAGCTCAGCACTAACATTTTACTAAACGATGCAGGAACATCTTTTATAAATGCTATTGCCGGTTATGCCTATACTAATGAACGCATACCGGGCCAACGCGATTTTTTTTATAGTAATTATTTAGAAGCCTACCGCGACGGCAGTTCGGGCAAAAAGCCTTGGGAGCTAAACCCTATTGATTCTACTGGTTATTATGATGTGGTTTTTTTTCAAGGCCGAAACGGGACCGCCGGTAGCAATGCCGGGATTACGCGCAATGCCATGCGCTATTATCGTACCGGCGAAAAAGCCTGGAGCGGAACCATTAACTATAATACTCAATTGCCTGCCGGTATAAAGCTGCTTGCCGGAGGTTTTATGGAATTGCGTAACCGGGATAATATGTCCAGGGTAATAGGTATACGTAAAACCCAACCCTCGCTTGGCGACCTGGAGGGAAAGTTTTATATGCCTTTTGAGCGGATGTCTGATTGGGTTAACCCAGATCGTATTGGCAATGGCCTGTCTATGGTAGATGTTAACCTGGCAGCCAGCGGCTATAACGGCAACAGTAAGGTTTTTGCCGGTTATACTACGTTAACTATACCTTTGTTTAACAATAAAGTGATGGTTTATGGCGGTTTAAGAGCCGATTACAATCGATACACAGTTGAAAATCTTAAAGCCGACGGCACACCCAAGGCTCGGTTAAATCCTATTACCAATACGCTTGACAGTATCAACACCAAACTTAATATTGACAAACTATATTGGTTGCCCAGCCTGAATGTTACCTGGCATGTAACCGATAAATTACAGATACGCGGCTCATACGGAAAATCGATCAACAGGCCGGAGTTCAGAGAAAGCGCTGAATTGAGTTATTATGACAACCGCCTTGATGCTAATATCGCCGGGAATAGTCAGCTGAAATTTGCAACGCTCGACAATTACGACCTGCGGGTTGAATATTATCCGGCTGAAGGGCAGCAATGGACTTTAGGCGGGTATTATAAAAAGATTACCAATGCCATTGAACGATATTCAGTCGCGGCATCAAATTTTGAAAGCGATGCTTTGACTTTTCGTAACACGCCAAACAGTAAGGTTTATGGCATAGAAGCTGAAATGCGCCAAAGCCTGCGTTTTATTCCTGTTGATTTTATGCGCTATTTCTCGGTGATAGCTAACGGCAGTTATCTGTTTACTGAAACGGTACGCCGGTTGAGTGCAGAAGAACCGAAATACGAAACTGCTTCCGAAAAACGGCCTATGCAAGGCGCTACCCCCTTCCTTATCAACGGCGGGTTGTACTTTGATCGTTCAAAATCAGGCACATCGGTCTCGCTGCTGTGTAATATTACCGGCCAGAAACTTGCATTTGTAGGCGGAACGTTTAATGCAGACCGCTATGAACTTGGCCGCGCGGTATTGGATGTTTCGATTACGCAGCGCCTTAACAAAAGGATCACGCTCAGGGCAGGCGTGCAAGACCTGTTTAACCAGCCAATACAACTTGGCCGCGACGCGGATGGCGATAACAAGTACACCAAAAGTGGGCCCGTATTAACGGCAAACGGCGGCCAGGTGCAGGATTACATTGAATATAGGTATCGTCTGGGCGCTTATTATTCACTTGGCCTAAACTTTAAACTTTAACCTTATAAAAATACTATGAAGTTGTTCAAATACATATTGTTTCCGGTTTCGCTGCTTGCGATGGTTATATTTTCCGGATGTAAAAAAGAGTATGACGAGATATCCACGGTATCTCTTGGGCTACCTATTATTTTTGAACGCTTTGCTCCGGGCGATAGCCTGCTTGCAGGGCAGGTTTTAAGTATAAGAGGGCAGGGTATGCGCAGGTTAACAGAGGTATCAGCCAATGGTAATGCACTTGCCTATGAAGAAATGCCTAACGGCATCGATGTAAAAATCGATCCGTTCTACTTCCCTGATGGTAGTTATACTTTTAAATTGAAGCGTTTTGATGGTGAGCAGTTAATTTCGTCGCCACCGGTACATGTGTTTGGTTATCAATTATCTGTAAACAGCGGTCGGGCGGGTGATGAAATGACTATTACCGCAGCAGGAGCTTTAAATAAAGTACAAAAGGTGTTATTTACAGCTGCAGGTGGCACAACAGAAGCGATGGTAATCAGTAAAAACGCACAAGAAATAAAGTTTAAAGTTCCGCAAAAGGCTGTTAACGGTAACTTATACCTGCAATTAATTAACCCGTCTGACCCGGAAAAACCGGTTATGCTTGCAACAGGCCGGTTCAACGTGGTTATTGATGCGCCTAATATCACCTCAGTCACCCCGGCCTCTGCAAGTTATGGCTCCGTTATTACCATCACCGGACGGAATTTTGGCGACGTGGGGGCCAACGGAGAACTTTTTTACAATCGGCGGGTGCTTTTTACGGCACAAGATGGCACTCAATTAGAAGGTACCCTGGTTAACGGTAATGGAGCGCAAACGGCAACAAAAATTAGTGTAGTTGTGCCATACTTTATACAAAGTACTATTAGCGTGGAGATTGAAGGACTGGCATCAAACTTGGCTGCCATTAGTGCGAACAGTACGGTAACCGATAAGCGTTTACTTTATATAATTAATGGCGTACAGCTTAATGCGCTCACTTTGAAAGCGGGTGCTCCGCTGGCGTCGGCTAATGTGTTACCCAATGTGTCAACCTTTGCTACCAATAAATCCAACAATCGCGTTTATTACACCTCAGACGGTATGTCTTTAAATTACGTGGATATGGCTACCGGACAGTCAACTACTGCCTTTAGTGATGCCAATGGGTTTTCCCTGATTGAAATACAGGGTAACCGGATATTTTGGAAAGATCTGTATAACACTATCCATTGTGCTGGTGTTGATGGTAGTAATTTGCAAACCCTAAAGGTTTATGAGAGTAATGTTGTTGCAATAACCGGCACGCCGGATGGCAGGTTATTATATGTATTGTATGAGTTTTATGATAGTCAGACAGGTGAATATTCATTGAATATTGACCGTATAAATGCGATTAGCGGCTTAGTAAGCACTGTGGTTACTAGGATAGGAGGTGCTTTTACATTACAATTTGTAAATGATCAGCTTTACTACGCAGCTTCTGAGAGCGAGCCTGCCGGCGGCACAGTGTTTAGTATATTAAGCGTAAATGCCAACGGCGGATCAGCTCCTAAAAAGATACACACGCTTGAGCCGCTGCACCTATTGAATAATATGGTGGTTGACGCACAAGCTAACAGGATATATTGGATAGACGCGGCGGGAGCCCGTGATAACATATTACAAAGTATTAATATTGACGGTGGTAATCCTCAAAACTCAGGTACCTTAAAGGACGGTATAAACAGTAAAATATTTGTTTGGTAATTTTAAGTACCGGCTTGGTTGGTGTAAAGCGAGCCGGTACTTAATCCAGATAATTGGAAAATAGAAAGTAGCATGAGTAACACGAAAGACAAACATCAAATTATGAAGTAGTGAGACCATTTACTCAATCAAGCAACAATTAGGGTGCCACCCGCTGGATCTGCAGGGATGCCTTGACTCAAATAACAGATCATTATATAAACCAATAATCAATTTTGGTTTATATTTTATCATGAAGCTGGGCAAATGTTATCACATGAAAAAAAGATGTCATTATCAAAAATTGAGGGTGTGAAGATTACAGTAAGAAAGAACAGGAGACTAATGATTTTGCTCGTTATTGTATATTATATTTCAAGCTTAAATATTGTGCGGAACAAGATCTTACCGCATTTGCTCTCAATTAATAGGTGAGCCAAATCTTATCAAGTTGCAGGAGCTGATTTGCGCGCGGTTTATCTAACCTTAGCTTTTAGAATATTTGAAAAAACCTTCACCAATAACGTGTTTCAGATAAGTTCAGTTGCACAAGCAAATGGTTTTTTGATCGTTGACCCGGAGAAGAAACTGCAAAAAGGACCTTTTCACGTAGTTAAAACTCAAAACTCAAAACGATCATTAAACGTTTATGAGGCAAATGGCCAGAGATATTAAAGCGATCAAGTGCCCGCATTGCGGCAGCGTAGAAAAAACAGAAGTAAAGCCAGATTTTTACCGCTGCGAAAACTGCGGTACAGAGTACTTTTTGGATAGCAATGATGTGCATATTTATCACCATCAGGCGCGGTCGGTGCCGCAATACAGCAGTTCACCACCTATTAGTACCAAATTGCCGCTGCTTATTCTGGTAGGCGCAGTGGTGTTTATTGCGGTAGCCTATTTTGCAGTAATGATGTTTCAACCAAAACGGCAAAATATTTACAGTTCTAACGTTACCTATAAAACACCCCGCATGCAGTACAGCAACGTGGTTTATCAAAGTACTGCTACCGGCGATCCGGTTTACCTGCGGATTGGAGCGGACCATATCGACAAAGGCAATGGCAAAAGCGAATTGGAAATGCACGCACAATTCGTAAATGCCGCCAACGGAAAGGTGATTGAAGACCGGGTAATGGAAGGCGACTATCGCACCAGTTTACGTTGCGGGTTAACTTTTAAAACGTACCGGCCTGATCTGACCTATGCTATTGGCTGTAATACCAATATTTTTCAGTTGGATGCCCGTAATAACAATATCAATGACGTAACTAAAAGTCTTTTTAAGGATTACCCACAATTAAGCTCCGGCATTGCGCGCCTGGAATTTGATTTTTATAAGGACATGATTAACATCATGAATAATGAAGGCAGTAGTTATTACTATTTTCCAACCTTAAAATTGTTAGCAACTGATAAAGATGAGGCTGAGAAGGTATGGAAAACAAAATTTGATCGACAATTTTTTGAGTTTGGTTATTTAGGCAATTGGACCGACGAGAATAAATATCACCAGTTGATAGAAAATAAATATTCGAGCACGACCGGAAAACTGACACAGCGTGACCTTACCCCAGGCAGGAAATATTTTGATCCGAAGATCATTTATCAGGATGCCGAAAACCTGCTGATCACTGTTAACACAACTGCCTCAACCAGTTCGCCCATTACCGTACAAAGCATTAATGTACAAAACGGTAAGATAAACTGGGCCTTACCACCAGACAAGTATTACCTGTACACCACCACCAAATGCAAACAAGGCTTTGCCATTGAGTACCGCAAAGATGAAGAAGCTGATTATGTGCATGGGGTGATTGTGGTTTCAAACACCGGCAAAATGATAAACGATTACCAACTAAGCCGGACAGAATAATGATTTAGAATCAAACCATTGATTTCCAGCCGCTGTTATCATTACAATTTTTGACCCTGCCGTTGCTTAAAGAAATTAAAACGAATCCGCCTTTTTAAGATCAGACAGTTTCATATAGCCTGCAGTATCCTTACCGTTTTTTCCGGTAAAATAAACGTATAGCCAGTTACCCTTACTTGCGGTAATGCGATCCATGTCAAGCGTTACCTTGTCGCCTTTTAGCACGTAAGCTTTTAGTTTTGTTCCTGCATCAGGCTTTCTGTAAAAATAAGCCTTAGGTATAGTCACCACATATTCACCGGGCACGGCATCGGTGAACTTAGTGTATAATCCGTTAAAGTCTTCGGTGAGGTGGTCGGTCGCGCAGCCTGAAAACTTTGCTTCTATCTTTTCATCAACTACGGTTAATGTAACGTTACATCCCGGGTCATTTTCGTCGCTACGCAGTACGCATACATTGCCTTGTAATATGCCGCTCCCGCTATAATAGCCCATTTGTGCGTTATGTGTATTCCACCAGGTAAATATCTCAGCATTCACCCGGTTGCCCTTTCGCTGGAACGAAACGGCGCCGTAAGCCCCGTTGTCGATTTTCTTTTGATAGGTTCCGGTTTGGCCAAATAATGATGTTGAGCATACAAGCATCAACAATAATGAGCAACCTGTTATGATATGGTTTGTAATTATTCTGACACCGTACATAATCTGTTTCTTATAAGTTGACTTAACGATAAGGCTTTCACGGTTGAGCAAACACTTATTTATTAACCACAACAATCTTTCTAATAAGTGCATCATTATTACCGTTGGTCAGGTTAACCGCAGTTCCATTTTTCCAGTATGTGGCTGTAGATGCCTTTCCTGCCTGGCTATTTTCCTGCCATCCGGCTACATAAATGTCGTTGTCAGCTAACGCAATACTCAATGCAAATGCACTACCCTGTTTATTACCAAGCAAAACAGGGGCGCCATTTTTCCAGTATTTTGCTGATAGGAGATTATTGCCTGATGCCGGTCCCCAACCTGCCACGTAGATGTCGTTGCCACTGGCTGCTATGGCAGTTCCGGTAACATCTTCGGTTCCATCAACTATCTTTACCGGGTTACCCAAATTCTTGGAATAATTGGTTTGAAGCTTCCCAAATTGATTGTAGGCTCCCGACCAAATCATATAAATGTCGCTGCCTGAAACAGAAATGGCCTGATATGCCGCGCTGGTCTTGGCGTTAGACAGATCGGCGCGGTTACCATTCTTCCAATAACATGCCAACGATGTATTAATATCAGGGTTGCGTTCGCCAATAAGGTAAACATCATTACCAACTACAGCTACGCCACTCGCAATGCTGCCAGCCCGATCTGGCATTAATGCAACCGGTGTTCCGTTTTTCCAGTACTTTGCCTGCCAACGGCCATTAACCCGTTCCTGTCCGGCAATGTAGATATCATCGCCCTTAATAAAAATGTCATTGGCCATGGCATCGTTAGTTCCGTTTGAAAGGTTGGTAGCTATACCATTTCTCCAATATTTGGCTACGTATTTGTTATTGATTTCGTATCCGGCCACGTACACATCATTACCTGAAATAGCCAGCCCGTTGGCATCAGAACTTCCCGGCCCTTTACCCAAAGTGACAGTAGCGCCATTTTTCCAATAGGTAGCCCTGTAACCGTCGCGACCGGCTGCATATACATCTGAACGGGCTTCAGGTGCAGGCTCATCTTTTTCCTTTTTACGGCACGCGGTTAATGTTTGACTAATTACAAGCAGCACAATGGCGTAAAATAACAAGTATTTGATTTTCATAGGAGTAAAGTAAATCCACGAATGTTGAGTGTATTAAGCAAGCATGCATTTGCTTAAAAAGCGTCCAGTCGGAAATGGAGTAAGTGTGTTAACGTTCTCTGTAAATATTGAATTTTTCAAACGGTACTTTACCAAAGTTTTTCACAGTTTCAATTTTCGATACAGGCTTATCCGGCTCAGTGGCATCAAAATACTCGTGCCCGTCTTTATGCAGCAGCCAATTTTTAGCAGCAGGGTTATATTTGAAAGTAATAATGCGCGTCCATCGCTGCCCCGAACCGCCATAATGCTCAACTGAGAAGTATCCGTTTTTAACAGTAATGCCGGTAAAAGGGTCGCCCATTTGCCCGCCGCAATCAACACAGTAAACTGCGTTATCGCTTCGATTGGCTACTTTGTAAGTTTTATCAGCCTGCCCAAACAAAATCAGCAACGGCCTTTTCTCAGGGTGATCGATAACGTCTGAGGTTTTCTCTTCTCCCTTTTTGTAAAGCACCATAATTGCATCCGGGTAAGCATCCCGGTTCAAATCGCCTTTGGTAATGTCGAGCACCTTGTAACCCTTTAAAACAAATTGTTTCATGCTAGCCGGAACGGCTACGGTCAATTTAGGCGTTTGTGCAAAGGCAGGTACACTGGTTGCTGCAAGTAATAAGATAAGTAGATGTTGTAAACGCATTATTAATACTTTAATATGTTCAGTTGCATTATAAAACATTTCTTTCTTAAAATGTTTGAATGCGTGCCTGCATATTGTGCAAACCTTAGCCCGTATCTGCTGTTTAAATACCGAAAGTAAAATGTTAACCTCATGTCACTAAAAAGCCTGGCCAAAACCCGTTGGAAAATAGAACCTGATCGCGTGTTGATTTACCCTATTGGTGTGTTTTACATTTTTGTGCCCATTATGGCTGTATTAGGTACTGGCCTTTTATTTCTTTATATGCACTATCAAAATGTTTCCATCACGGATTCCTTGCCTATAGTATTACTCATACTGCTAATCGTTATTCTGTTTTGGGGTGCGGCAAACACTTATATTGAATTTGATAACCGCCGGGGCCGTATGCGCAAACTATTTATGGGTTTTTTACCGACCAAGACTATTCCGTTTGCCGAATTGCATGGCATAGATGTAGTTAGCGGTATTGCCACCGGCAGTTACAACTACAGCTTATACCGTAAAAAATCCCGTTATGGCAAGGGTATTATCGTGTCATCAGCATATACCCGGAGTGATGACCCTAACGCTATTGCTTTTGTAGAGGAAGCTGTACCGGTTATTCATGGCTACCTGGACAAGCATGACAGTCCGGCTGACTTTGTTGCTGAGCCTATTACTTCTTATAAATACTTTGAGCAAACAGGAGGCACATATGTGGTTAAAAGCAATAAAATTGGCGCACTTATAACCGGGATAATTTTGTTAGGTGCAGGTTTATGGCTGTTTACCGTACCAACTGATAATTTTCTCGCGATTTTAATCTGCATTGCATTGTTCTTCTTGTTTGGACTGGTGTTTCTCAATGCGGCTTTTACAAGGTTGATATTTGACCCGCAGGCTGGAACAGTAAAGCGGACCGGACTATTCAAGTTTTTCCATAAAGAGTACAATTTTGTAAACTTTGCGGGTATACAAACTATACGGCATACCGTTAACCTGATCTATGTACGTACATCGGTCAACTTGATATTTGTAGTGCCCGAAAAGAACAATAAAGAGGTTCCTTTTACGGTTGCTTCTCTCTTCAGGGAAAAAAGTATTGACCGCTTTATTAAAGAGTTTTATAGTATAATGGATATTTAAAAATACCTAAGATACTATTTATAGGCTTTATTGCGTTGTTTACGCCATTCTGTTAAACTATACTGGCGGTTAGTCTTGGCATTGTAATAAAATATCTCATACGTTTTAGGGTCAACGGCAAACTGATAATAATTATCATATGAGGGCGCGTTATCGTTCACGTTAACCTGATAATATGGAATATTTATATCAGGTTGTGCACTAACCATTAGCGTAATTTGCGTTTTGCCTTTGCTTTTTAACCTGATTTCCCTCGCCCTTTGCTGAACCTCCGGCAAAGCGGCAACTTTGGAAAGCACTATTTTTTCTTTGGGGCTATTCGCTCTTAACTCCTGCGAATAAGCACTGGTCATGAAGATTACAGAAACGATAGTTGCTAAAAAAGTTGATCTTATAATTTTCGCGGTTGGCAGCATGGTATTTAATTAATTTTTCTTGATTTACATAGGCCCATAATTCAGGCTTACTTCAACGGCAAAATGCTGATTATGCTTTATCCTGTCGTAAACGTGATGACAGCTTATTCAACGCCGCGGTAACGTTAAGTGGCATTCAACTCTTTCTGTATTTCAGGCATGAACAAAAGCGCAGCACCGCTCAAGTAAGGTATATATGCATTTAAACTTTCATTAGGCCGGTTATCCGGCAAACAATATTTTATCAAATTTCAGATATTTATTATCGGCAACTTTAAAGAAGTATATAACTGCCGACTCGCCCTCACTCATTTCATCGCCGTTTTCATCTTTCCATCCGGAAAACATAACAGATAATTGCAATGAGGCCGTTGCCTTGTCGTAGCGAGCAAGCATATAAAAGCTTTGATCTCCTTTTTTTATTGATGGTGTGGTATACTCGCCAGTCTGGTATAATTGCTCGCTTTTAACTTTTAGCAGGCTTTGAAGGAAGGCGATGTTAAATAGTTGCTTGTAATGCTTTTCAAAATCTGCTTCTGTAAATGTAGCCGGATTAGTTTGCGGGCGTTTGCTTTCCTCTACACTTTCATAAATAGTTTCCCAAATTTGCGTGGTGTCGGCAACGACAGGGAAGTTGAAGTACGTCTTCATATTGGCAACATCCTGTTGATAAACCGCTGTTCTGAAGTTTTTAAAATCGTCAATCCATGTATTCACCTGTGTAAAAGGCGATTTAGCTTTGGCCTTTGGGCTGGAAGCCGCTTTTTTTACAGCTTTGTTGTTATTTGAATCATGCTGATTACAAGCACTTAAATATAAAACTGCGAAAAATGCAAAGAACAATAAATGTTTTAAAGTGATGTTTTTCATGAATTTGAAGTGATTAGCCTATAGATAACATATACACCAATCGGTATGTTCAGTAAAATATTTGAAGAATAACGAAAAAAGTACATATCAATGTAACCTGTTTAGCTGCCATCATAATTAAACATTTGCTGAAAGCTACAATTTACGCTTTCCTGAAGCTCTGAATATAACCAGAACATTGCGTTTGCAAGGCTCTCCATTATTGACGTAAGAGATGCCTCGCTGGCCGTCGGATTAGGTGATATCAACTTTAATCCATCCCTTGCATGGAAGACCCTGCTGATCCGCACACATTGCAACCTTAAGGGAGTTGGTGTCAGCGATGGCATTTATTACGGTTTAGAACAGAAGCAATATGATCCTAGAGCAGTACCCCTCGTCGGTTAAAGACCGCCCTCCGCTGAAATTACAAAGATTATAACAGACGTACGCAAAATGGCAATCAGTCTTCCATTTTGAAAGGGTATCACATATGTAAATATTCGATGGCTTCTGTTTAAATATATAATTATCAGGAGCCTATATTTTCATTAGGGTTTTGGCACCTGATTGGCAACAGGTGTTCACAAAAAACAGATCATGGATGCTTTTAGTCCCTCGTTCAACACGCAAAAAAGAGCTCAACGTGGATAGGAGGTGGTACCTGATATGGCATTGGTCAAAGTCCGGTAAACCTCTTAGTTACGTTTATTGCGGGTTCTCGTTATTGTTGCTTTTTAGGGTATTGTGCCCAACTGAAAAATTTACTATTTGAATGGCTGTAGGGCAGATACTGAACTGCTTACCAATTATTTTTTTAAAAGCGTTTTGCCAGCAAGGCTGATAAGCGTATTGATGGTTTCAGTGAGGGCTTTATCGCCGAACTATAGAGCATCAGTATACCCGCGGAAATAAGACAGAGGCGGCCCGTTGCTTAATACCGGTTTGACGACGCTTTTGCCGTAAACTGGAGTGATACCAGGTGAATTGACATTACCCTTTCCTAATGAAAAAGACCCTTCCATTTTGAAAGGGTTTTTTAGTTTCTGCTTTTTTATAATACACAATATTTAATTGTATAACAGGCAGTTAAGTTTATGAAAATCTCACTGGCACTTATTTGGCATTAGCTGTATCAAAAGTTTATAGTTATGCTCACATTACTACTTGTTCTGGCCATCATCGTCTGTATGTGGCTGTTCTGCAAATCCGTTGATTGGTTCGAAAAGATCTAAAATTTAAAGACATGATCGCATTATTCATTATTTCAATCGCAGTGTTCTTATACATGATATACGTCCTGCTTAAACCCGAAAAATTCTAAACTACATTAACCATGAATTCAGAGATCTTAGGCGTTGTCGCCTCCTTCCTGATGACCCTGCTCATCGCCGTTCCGCTGGGTAGGTACCTGGCCAAGATGTTCGCCGGCGAACGCGTTTGGACAGATTTTATGAAACCACTCGAACGCGGCCTGTTTAAATTGGGCGGCGTTAACCCGAATGAACCTATGGACTGGAAACAGTTCCTGAAAGCCATGCTTGCAATCAACCTTTTATGGTTGGTTTACGGCTTTTTTGTGCTGATATACCAGGACAAGCTTCCACTGAACCCGGATGGCAACCCAGGAATGACGCCAGACCTGGCTTTCAATACGATCATCAGCTTTGTGGTGAATTGTAACTTGCAGCACTACAGCGGCGAAAGCGGGCTGACCTACCTGACCCAGCAATTTATCATCATGTTCCTGCAATTTACCAGCGCGGCAACTGGTATTGCCGCTGCGGTAGCCCTATTCAAAGCATTCCGTGATAAAACCACAGAGAACATAGGCAACTTCTGGGACTTCTTTATCAAAAGTATAACCCGTCTTTTACTGCCCCTGTCCATCGTTGTAGCGCTGATCCTGACTTTCAACGGTACGCCATCAAGCTACGCCGGAAAAGATCAGTTTATTTCCATGCAGGGTGATACCGTAAATGTATCACGCGGCCCGGCCGCACAGATGATTGCCATCAAACACCTCGGCACGAATGGCGGTGGCTATTTTGGCGTAAACTCTGCGCATCCGCTGGAAAATCCTAACTACCTGACCAACATGACAGAGATTGTTGCTCAATTTATTATCCCTACCGCGATGATCCTGGCATTCGGCTTCTTTATCCGCCGTAAAAAATTAAGCTGGACCATTTTCACGGTGATGATGCTGGGCGTTATGATGCTCATGATCCCATCTATTAGCAGTGAAGTGGGCGGAAATCCGATGATCGAAAAAATGGGTGTAAGCCAAACCACGGGGGCCATGGAAGGCAAAGAGGTGAGATTCGGGCCAATTGCTACGGCCTACTGGAGCACATTAACCACAGTGACCTCAACAGGATCCGTGAATGGCATGCATGATAGTACAATGCCTTTGACGGGCGCCTGGCAATTGCTCGCCATGATGATCAATGGGTTCTTTGGAGGGTGCGGTGTAGGTATCCTGAATTATTTTGTTTATCTCATTATTGCTGTATTCATCTCCGGTCTGATGGTGGGCCGCACCCCGGAATTCCTGGGCCACAAGGTAGAGGCGCGCGAAGTAAAGATTGCTGCCCTAATTACCTTGCTCAGTCCATTTCTGATCATGGCCGGAACTGCGCTTGCTGCATTTGTATTTACCAATTACGGCAATGCGGACTGGGCGGTTAAACCATCGAACTGGCTAAATAATCCTGGCTTCCACGGTTTCTCAGAAATGCTTTACGAGATGACCTCGGCCAATGCCAACAACGGTTCAGGTTTTGAAGGTTTGGGTGATAATAATGTTTTCTGGAACGTATCAACCGGCTTTGTGCTTATCCTGGGCAGATTCCTGCCTATCATCGGTCCGTTAGCTATCGCTGGCCTACTGGCCAAAAAGAAGTATATACCCGAGTCTGCCGGTACACTGCGTGTGGACACCATGACCTTCGGTTTGATGACGTTCGCCGTGATCCTGGTGCTGAATGCGCTTTCTTACTTCCCGGCACTGGCCTTAGGTCCTTTGGCCGAGTATTTTTCCATGAGATAATAGTTTGAATAAAATGAAAAATCAATCTAATAAATTGTTTGAACCGGCTCTTGTTCAAACCGCTTTGAAAGAGTCGTTCATTAAACTGAACCCTAAGGTAATGCTGCGCAACCCGGTAATGTTCACCGTGGAAGTAGGTACCGTCATTATGGCTTATGTAACTTTCTACAGTTTGACCCATAAAGACCAGGGCTCTTTCGCATATAACATGCTGATCTTTCTGATACTATTGCTAACCTTGCTCTTTGCTAATTTCGCTGAGGCGATCGCCGAAGCACGTGGTAGAGCACAGGCCGACAGCTTACGTAAGACCCGCGAAGAAACACCGGCCAAAGTGATGAGTAACGGTTCGGTGATCACCAAATCATCGAATGAACTAAAAAAAGGCGATGTCTTTATTTGTGAGCCTGGCGATACTATTCCAACTGACGGCGAGATCATCGAAGGTTTGGCAACGATCGATGAATCAGCTATCACCGGTGAATCTGCTCCCGTTATTCGCGAGGCAGGCGGTGATAAATCATCGGTTACAGGTGGTACCAAGGTTTTATCTGATAAGATCAAGGTTCAGGTAAGCACACAACCGGGCGAAAGCTTCCTGGACAAGATGATCGCATTGGTGGAAGGCGCTTCCCGCCAGAAAACACCAAACGAGATTGCCTTGACCATTCTTTTGGCCAGCTTTACCCTGATCTTTATTATCGTGTGTGTAACGCTAAAACCCTTTGCAGATTATGCGAATACGCCGATCACGGTTGCAGCACTGATCTCATTATTCGTCTGTCTGATACCGACCACCATCGGCGGTTTATTATCAGCCATTGGCATAGCAGGTATGGACCGTGCACTGAGGGCAAACGTGATCACTAAATCCGGTAAGGCTGTAGAGACCGCCGGTGATATCGATGTTTTATTATTAGATAAAACCGGTACGATTACTATCGGGAACCGTAAGGCTACACAATTTTGGCCAGCGCCAGGTGTTCAGGCGGATGACCTGGTGCATGCAGCAGTACTATCCTCGCTGGCTGATGAAACCCCCGAAGGTAGATCTATTGTAGAACTGGCTGCAACCCACATCAAGTTGCCAAGTGCCCCGCAGGATTCTCAGTTTATCAAATTTACAGCGGAAACCCGTTCCAGCGGTATCGACACCCCCGATGGCCATGCCATTCGTAAAGGTGCTTTCGACTCGATGCGCAACCTGGCCCAAAAAGCCGGAAAGCAGGTACCTGCGGAAGTAGAGGAACGTGTGAAAATGATCTCATCAAACGGCGGTACACCTTTAGTAGTTTCATCGAACAGTAACATACTGGGCGTGATCGAATTGCAGGACATCATTAAACCCGGAATTGCCGAACGCTTCGAGCGCCTGCGTAAAATGGGTGTTAAAACGGTTATGGTGACCGGTGACAACCCGCTTACCGCCAAATTTATCGCAGAGAAAGCTGGTGTAGATGACTTTATTGCCGAGGCCAAGCCCGAAGACAAGATGAACTACATAAAGCACGAGCAAGCTACCGGAAAACTGGTAGCTATGATGGGCGACGGTACCAACGATGCACCGGCACTGGCCCAGGCGGATGTTGGCGTAGCCATGAACAGCGGCACCCAAGCGGCCAAAGAAGCCGGTAACATGGTAGACCTGGACAACGACCCGACCAAACTGATCGAGATCGTAGAGATCGGTAAGCAATTGCTGATCACCCGTGGTACCTTGACCACCTTCTCGATCGCTAACGATGTAGCCAAATACTTCGCTATCGTTCCGGCTTTATTCATCGCTTCGATACCAGCATTGCAGCACCTGAATATCATGGGCCTGAACAGTCCGGAAAGCGCGATCCTATCGGCGGTAATCTTTAACGCGATCATTATCCCGATGCTGATTCCATTAGCTTTAAAAGGCGTGGAATATAAACCGATCGGTGCCAGCGCTTTATTGCGTCGCAACTTATTGATCTACGGCTTAGGTGGGGTGATAGCGCCTTTTATTGGTATTAAGCTGATCGACCTTTTAGTTGGACTATTTATCTAATCAAAAAATGAAAAAATACTTTATACCCGCAATACGCTTGACCGTTGTTTTAACCGTATTGCTATGTGTGATCTATCCCTTGCTGATCTCTACCGTAGGCAAATTAGCTAAAGGCAAAGGCGACGGCGAAACGATCAGCCTGAATGGAAAAGTTGTAGGCTATGCCGATGTAGGCCAAAAGTTTGACAAGCCCGGCTATTTTTGGGGCCGTCCTTCGGCAGTGGATTATAACGCTGCCGGTTCAGCTGGTTCTAACAAAGGCTCAACCAACCCGAATTACCTTAAACAGGTGAGCGACCGCGTGGATATGCTGTTAAAATACCACCCTTATTTAAAGAAGAGCGACATCCCTGCGGACATGGTAACAGCCAGTGGCAGCGGCCTTGATCCGGACATATCTCCGGCAGGTGCACAGATCCAGATCCAGCGTGTTGCAAAGGATCGCGGTGTAAGCGTTGAGCAGATCACAAAACTGGTTGAGGAACATACCGAAAAACCAGCTTTGGGTCCGTCAACAATCAATGTGTTGAAATTAAATATAGCGCTGGACGAGCTGAATAAATAAGCGTCCGACATATCTCTATACTACTTGTAAAATGAAAAAATTTTTAATTGGTGCAGCTGTATTGGGCTGCACCTTATCTGCCCTTGCGCAAGACACGGTAAAGAAGTCAAGCAATCTAAACATCAGCGGCTATGCTGAACTGTATTATGGTTACGATTTTAATAAACCGTCGAACAACACGCGCCCGGGCTTTATTTATTCACATAATCGCCACAACGAAGTAAGTGCCAACCTGGCTTTTATAAAAGCCAACTATGACAATGGCAGCATCCGTGCAAACCTTGCGTTGATGGCGGGCACGTATGCCAATGCTAACCTGGCCGCTGAACAAGGTGTTTTAAAGAATATTTATGAGGCCAATGCCGGCATCAAAGTTTCAAAAACGGCCAACTTGTGGCTGGATGCGGGTATCTTCTCATCGCATATAGGTTTTGAGAGCGCCATTTCGAAAGACTGCTGGGTATTAACCAGAAATATCTCATCAGAAAATACGCCTTATTATGAATCGGGTGCGAAGCTGACCTACACTACCAATGATGGGAAACTGACCCTTGCCGGTCTTTACTTAAATGGCTGGCAACGCATTAACCGCCAGGATGGCAATAGCCGTCCGGCGGGTGGTGTGCAGGTTTATTACAAAGCAACAGATAAGATCACGCTGAATTACAGTAATTACCTGGGAACTGAAGGTGCTGACTCGGTACGCGTCCGCCGATTTTACCATAACTTTTATGGTGTTTTTCAGTTGACTAATAAGCTGGGGCTAACCGCGGGCTTTGATTACGGTACCCAGCAAAAAGCCAAGGGCAGCGACGAGACCAACCATATAATATCTCCGGTAGCCATTGTACGTTACCAACTGGCCGATAATTGGGCCATGGCCGGGCGCTTCGAATACTATCAGGACAAGAACGGGATGATCATAGCCACCGGTACTACCAATGGTTTCAGTACCAAGGGATACTCGCTGAACCTGGATTATTCACCGATCACCAATGCGGTGATCCGTTTGGAAGGTAAGGTTTACGACAGCAAAGACAAAATATTTATCCGCAACAATACGGCGGTCAATAACAACCCGTTGATCACGGCCAGCTTCGTGGTTGCATTTTAATGATTTAAGGATTTAGTTTTAGTTTTGTTGACCTAAGCCTTGTCAACAACCCGACCGCCTGGCCTGGACCTGGCGGTCATTTTAACCAAATAAGATATGATCAGTGATAGTAAAAACGGCTCGATAAAAGATTTTCTTGAACTGGTCAAAAAGTCCAGACGGGGTAAGTTAAAAGTCTACATTGGGATGAGTGCCGGTGTAGGGAAATCTTACCGGATGCTACAGGAGGCGCATTCCCTGCTGAAAAACGGCATTGATATCCAAATTGGATACATTGAAACGCACCTGCGTGCAGAAACCCATGCCTTGCTTGACGGTTTACCTGTGATACCGCGGCGGCACGTTTTCTATAAGGGTAAAGACCTGGAAGAAATGGACTTGCAGGCGGTGCTTAACCGGCACCCGGAAGTGGTTGTTGTAGACGAGTTGGCACATACCAACATCGAAGGCAGTAAAAATAGTAAACGCTGGCAGGACGTTATGGACATCCTGGAAGCCAGCATCAGCGTGATTACGGCTGTGAATATCCAACACCTGGAAAGTTTGAATGAAGAGGTAGAAGAGATCACGGGAATCACCATTACTGAACGCATTCCGGATAATATACTGCAGATCGCTGACGAGATCGTCAATATCGACCTTACGGCAGATGAACTGATCGAGCGCTTGAGGCAGGGCAAGATCTATGACAAGGCAAAGATCGAACGGGCACTGCAGAACTTTTTTCAGAGCGATAAGATTCTGCAATTGCGGGAATTGGCGCTGAAAGAAGTAGCTCACCACCTGGAGCGGAAGATAGACATAGAAGTGCCTAAACAGATCAAGTTAAGACCGGAGAAGTTCCTGGCCTGTATCTCTTCCAATCATGAAACGGCTAAGGTCGTCATCCGTAAAACGGCCAGGCTGGCGTCGTATTACCGCTCACCCTGGATCGTGCTTTATGTGCAGAGTAGCAGCGAAAGCATGGATCGAATTAAACCGGACAAACAACGTCATCTTATCAATAACTTCAAGCTGGCTACCGAGTTAGGCGCGGAACTCATCAAGATCAAAAGCGACCAGATCACCAAAACCATCATGAAAGTGGCAGATGAGCGTGAGATCACTACCATTTGTATCGGCAAACCGCACCTCAGCTTATTCCAGGTAATCTTGCGGACAGCTGTATTTAATGAGTTACTTAATAATATCGCAGCTAAAGAAACTGACTTAGTTATACTATCATGAAAATAAAAGCCAAATTGCGTCTCGGCTTCGGCTTCCTGTTCGCCGTAGTACTTTTTTTCGGCACTTTATCGATGTTTTACATCAATGAGATTGCCAAAAGTTCACGGGTTATCCTGAAAGATAACTATGAAACGCTGAACTATGTGCGCGAAATGCGAAAAGTACTGGATCAGAACCCCCTGCGTCTTGACAAAGATGACATCAAGCGCTTCAATATTTACCAGGACAAAGAAAAGCGTAATATCACTGAGCCCGGTGAACGGGCTGCCGTAAATGAGTTGGCTGCTGCATTTAATGCGCTTAACACACCATCAGCACCTGAAAGCGTACTGATGGCTGAACAACGCCGCATACGCGCCGCCTTGCTCCAGATCGAAGTAGTAAACATGCAGGCTATTGTCCGTAAAAATGATGCAGCGCAAAAATCTGTCGAAAATACAACGGTTTTGCTGGCTTTTGCCGGTACTTTTACGTTCCTCGTGCTTTTCAGCTTCAGCGTCAACTTTCCAGGATTTATATCAGGGCCCCTGCGAAAACTTCAGAATGGTATTGCCGAGATCAGCCGCCAAAATTATTCGGCCCGGCTGGATCTTCCCCACAATGATGAATTCGCTGATGTGGCACGTGCCTTCAACAGCATGGCCAGTCGTTTAAAAGATTGGGAAAACAGTAATCTTGCAACTGTACTTTCTGACAAACGAAGGATCGAAGCTATCATCAGAAAAATGCGCGATGCGATCATTGGCGTAGAGGAAAAAGGAGAAATACTGTTTATTAACCCTGCGGCAAAGGAGATATTGAACCTTGAAGAGAAAATGCCAGAGGGAAAAAAGATTAGCGAAATCAGCATGCATAACGACCTGCTGACTATGATCGTCAACGAACAGACGGCCAATAAACCCTTGAAGATCGTTGTAAACGGTAAAGAATCGCATTTTGTATTGGAGACCCATGAAGTAACTGTGCCTAATCTGTCCGGCAACAATGCTGAAGGTGTCAAGTATGCGGTTCGGCCGGCCGGGAAAGTTTATATACTGCGCAACGTTACCGAATTTAAAGAGCTAGACGAAGCCAAGACAAATTTTATAGCGACGATATCCCACGAGCTAAAAACGCCTATATCATCCATTAAAATGAGTTTAAAACTTATGCTGGATGAGCGCATAGGTAGCCTCAACGCTGAGCAGCAACAATTACTGCAACACATTAAAGATGATAGCGAACGATTGTTAAAGATCACCAGCGAACTTTTGGATCTTTCGCAGGTAGAGACCGGTAATATTATATTGAATTTCATGCCAGCTGATCCATTGCAGATCGTCAATTATGCATTGGACGCTGTCAAGTTCCAAGCCGAGCAAAAACAGGTTGAATTGGTTGTGGATGCTGACAAGAGCTTGCCCAAGGTTCAAGTAGATGTGGAGAAAACAGCTTGGGTGCTGGTTAATTTCCTATCAAACGCGCTTAGGTATAGCCCGGAAAAATCTAAGGTATTGATCGACGTTCACAAGATCGGCCCGGAAGTGGAATTTGCGGTAACCGACTTTGGTAAAGGTATAGATGAGCAATTTCAAAAACGATTATTCGACCGTTACTTTCAAGTTCCAACCGATGGGCAAAATAAATCGGGGTCGGGCCTCGGCTTAGCGATCTCTAAAAACTTCATTGAAGTGCAACAAGGTAAGATCGGATTGAAGAGTGCGCTTGGTGAAGGAAGCAGATTCTATTTCAGGTTGCCTGGTGTACAAGCTTAATAACGAGATTATGGCTATGAAAGACCTGTTAGAGTAGTTATCTAATTGGTTACACCATTACTTTAAAGGGTGCTAATATCTATTACGCTCACAGCCGGATGGCTATTTGTAAAACAGTAGGCTTGACCGTAGGGTGCATTTTTGGCTTTATTTGATTTAAAAGCTCACCGCACCACTCCAGATCAATCACATCAACTTACATATCAGAAACACCGCTGACCCTGCTCATCCGGGCACTTTAAGTATGAAGAATTACAAGCGTGGGACATAAGAAAGTCGAAATGATCACCGAATTTAAAACTGGCGTCTCAAGTCAAAAGATGGTTCAGTGCTCTAACGCTCATTTTGCTGATATGCTGTTGTCTTTACGCCGTTTAATTATATAAAGCTTTTTGTCATTATTAGTGAACAAAGCATATGCAATATTTTCGTTCGTGTAATACATATAGCCATCAATTATAGCCGGGGGCTGCGCTTTATTTTTGGTAAGCGTGCCGATACTTTTGCCATTTATTTTTATATCGGAAACACTCCGATCGTTAAACTCATACATAAATTCCTTTAATTTTAATGTATCATTTTTATACAATACATCAGTAAAGAGATTGCCATGGTAGAGCATCACGTCAAACCCCGGTGCATTACCGCCGCCACCCGAAAAGCGAACTTTTTCCAACTTAAGCTTTTGATAATAACGGTATTTTACATGAGGACGTAGAGTGATTTCTTTACCTCCCGGTACTTTTGAATTATGGTGCTTAAAAGGATTGTTCAACAGTAGTTTTTCTGTGTAGATATACGGAAACCTGTCCGTTACATCAAGCGTTGTGATAAATTTAAAACAATCACCATTTATGAAATAGGTCAGCATTGCGTAAGTATTCATGGCTTGTGTAGTTGGTATTTCGTCGCCAACCGGCTTGTTGGGCTCCGGGCTTATATAGTCATAGTCTACCAAAACCCAGGGAGAAGCATTTACGATATTTGAGATTTGTTCCTGCTGCTTATTCACATCCCAATCCAACCGATCATTTTGCATGGTGATTGGATAGGCTTGCTTATTGCCATTAAAACTCCATGTGTAATAATTGCGTTTTTTTTTATCTATGATAAACCCGTTCACAAATACGATATCATGAGGTTTGCTATGGATAATTAAGTAATCGGTGATCTCTCCGGCCTTATCGACCTTCGTAAATCGATTGTCTGTTTTGTTTTGAACTGAATAGGTGATCATTTTATTTTCCGGGGTAAAAAAATATTGTATGTCTTCCGTGCTCTCCAAAAACAGCGCCATTGACAATTTTGCGGATCTGACAATTTTTACGCTATCAAATGATTGATAACGCTCAAATTCGCTCGGCAGTTTGTCGCTTTCTATCGGTTTATTATTAAATATTTTTAATCCTAAAAAGGTAAAAAGCCCCCCAATTGTTACACCGCAAAACCAATAAAACATCCTCATATATTAGTTTAATACCCAAAATTAGTAAATATCACAACATTGTGATATAAATAAACCGTATTGCTTTACGTTTAAGATTTTTAGCCAAAGCTTGCTTATAAAAGATAAGTGATCATCCTATATCAATGAACGAATTCAAAGATTTTAATCGAGTTGAAGACAAACTTACGGTATTACGAGTTTGCCCGGTATTGGAGAAATTACGATTGAATTAAACCTGGAAGACAGTCTGGGTACAGACGAGCTTAAAGAAATAGCAGACCGGGCAACGTCATGGTTAAATCAGTTTAACGGAAGCGTGTTACAGGAGTTGAAGATGCAAATCGTTGCTGAGCTCACGGATGCGGCACGCCTTAAATTTAAAGCTCAAACCTTCGGACACTGAATTTATAAAACTTGGAGCTCACTTGAGCTTATAAAAATTTGCTTTTATCGGGATGCGGAAACCTCACTTAATTTTTGAATCGAAAATAGAGTATCCTGATATGTATATTTACTGTTTCTTAGATGAATCATCTTGATATCCGATCTTTTTGTTGACTACAAATAAATCTCCGTTGGTTGGTTTGGGGTGGAATCCTATGTATGAGGATGGGTTAAATTACTTTCAGTAAAAACAAAATTTATTTAAGATCATTTGATCTTAGGTGCATTTGATGTTATACATGTTTTATTGAATATAACTAAACCAAAGCTTATGGAACTTCTGAGAATATTTCAAAATTTAATTTCTTTAGTTGCGCCATTACTGGTATTTACTGCAACTGCATATTATTTGATACGAAGAAGAAATTTAGATTCCATTTTTCTATTTGTAGGAGCCGGAATAGGGTTTATTATGAGTTGTTTATTTACTTATCTTCCCTATTATGCAGAGTCGCGGGCTATGACCTCAGAAAATATGATCACTTATTATACGATAGGAGGAATTATTAGCCTGTTGGGTACGGTCGTCTTCGCTATAGGCCTGTTCATGTTAATTGATAGAGTTATACGGCTTAGTTCCAAAGAAGATTTATCAAAGAAACACTATAACATGTAATTGCAATTAATGGATATGTTATGTTTCAGCTGTGCAGATAAAATTATGAGAACTATTGTAAATCATATATTGCTGCTGGCTCTGCTTACGAGCAGTGCCTGCGGACAGACTAAAACTTTAAATGGAGTTTATGCCGGCCTGGAAGTTGTTCCTTCGGCTGTAATGGGCGGCGGAATGGATAGGTATGATAATGCATTTTTGTTCCGTCCGAACGGTACGTTTACCGATAAGCTTGAAGAAACAGACTGGAAAACCCGCGTTGATGGCAGCTACACCGTATCGGGTAAAAACATCACGCTAAAATTTACTAAAAGTGGTCGTACACATCAATACAAGCTGGATTCAGACGGTAATATAGACGCCGGAGGTTATTCACTGGTTTACCAGCCAAGTGATTCCAGTATACCTGCCGGCGTTTATGAGTTTAGTAAAATGAGCAGCTCCGGCGGAGGCAGCAGCGGTACGGTATATGTAGGCGTTGGCACAGATAATACACTGCGGTTTGACGGGAAAGGCCACTTTAGTAATAACAAGGCAAGGGCAACGGCTGTAATAGGTAACGTTGGCGGTGGCAGCAGCCGTAAAAGCAGCGGGGAAGGTACGTATACAATTAACAAAGGGCTCCTGACGCTTAAATTTGATAACGGTAAAACGGAAACCCATTCGTTTTTCTGCAGACCAGCTTATAAACCCATTATGGCCGTTATCGATGGCGGAATCTTTTTTATGAAAAATAAAGAAGGGCAGGAAGATAAAAGTACAGCTGGAAATAAGACCGGTAATGCGGCAATTGCTGAAAGTAAAAGCAACCGTACCGGAACAACTGAAACTACCTCTGTAACTGACCCTAAAGAAATGCTGCTTAAAGCCAATGCAGTACATGGAGGCACAATATTGGATGACTTAAAATTCATAGGTTTTACTGCAACCATGCAGGGATTAAAGATCAACAGTTATGTAGATATAGCCGGGCAGCGGTTAAGGCTTGAAGTTAGACAGAATGAAAAACTGGTGCAAGTGGAACAGGTTGAGGGGCAAAAGGGCTGGATGTGGCAACAAGACAAAATAAGTCAGTTGCCGGCTAACCGTGTTAGCGAAATGAGGGCTGCATTCAGCTCCGGTATTCTCGGGCTTCGTAAGGAACAACTGCGAAGACTGTCCATAAAAAACATCAAGGCCTTTAAGGCAGGAAACGCCATAACAACCGTGAAAGACGGTAAGCAATTTGTATTTATGCTCAACGAAGAATTTCAGCTCGTGGGCGAAGCAAATAACGCAGGAAAGTCGGTATCGAGCTCTGTTTACAAAGACTTGCGTACGAGCAATGGTTTGCTTTTGCCTTTTCAGGAAACGGCATCTTCAGGCGTACAGAAAAACGTTATACGGTATGATAAATATGAAGTAAATATTACATATCCTGAAACCATTTGGGATAAACCATAACATTATTAAGTTATTTTAGCGACAAGGCCTTATAACAAATGTTTGCGGGTAAGGTTATCTGTAAAGGCACTTTCCTTTATAATTAAGATATTTTATTCTATATCAATGGCCTGAGGATTCATCGTATTCAAAGCGTTTCAACCTGGCACTCCATTTAATGATTAAAGGAGATTGATCATTTCCTATGTTACGGGAAAGACCTATGGTTTGCTTGCCCGCATTCACCACTTCTAAGTTATCAAATATAATGGTCATAAGGTTGCCAGTAGGTTCCTCTGTATTTGATAGATCGATGGTTTGAAACAGCTTCCCGTCGCCTTTTCGTAAAATCCTCAATTTATTCATTATAGCTCTATCAATGCCTTTTATTTTTTTATAACTCCCCTGGAAGTAAAATCCCGGTAAAGACTGCGCTTGCATAATATCAACGTTTGAGAACGCTTGCTCCAGTTCCAGATCGGCCAGCTTAGATAAAAATACCAAATCAACAGGTAACTTTTTTCCGGTAGTCATATTTTGCCATGATCTGTTGCATTTATTTTCTGAGAAGACGAAACTGAAGACAGCCGAATACTTTTTACCCGAAAGTTCATACAGCGTAACCCGTTTGCTGCGCTCATCAAGTATACCCTCCAGCCTTATTGGAGAATTGTATTTGTCGTACTTGTAAATACCTATGGCGTTAAAATTCTTTTTAGAGGGCTCACCGAAATAACCCTTCCTTATCTGTAACGAAAGTGTGATTGGCATACTGCCAACGTTACCTTTAAAATTATAACACTCATACCAGCCCGCATAAGCATTTGTAGCAGAGCATAGCAAAAAGAAGCAAAAAATTTTAAAGCATTTATTTAAACATGCTAATCTTGATGATATCGCTTTTTGTACGGCATTGGATTTTAAAAACATTTTCTATAAATATTTATTATTTAAAAGGTAACCTATCAAAGTAAGCTTTTCATTAATAAATGATGATAAATAGGTGGCATAGGCTGAGAAAGCCGTCCGTTATGACTTGCCATTAATAAGGGTAATAGGTAACGCTCGTCGTAAGCGTTTCGTCTGGATTTATTTTTCAGTTTTTCCTCAACTAGATCAAGCATTAGCTTAGCATGGCCCGGCTCATTAGCAGCGTGATAGTGATATGCAAATACAAGCAGTATGCTGTAAGCGCTGTCAAATAACACGTGCTCCGGAACCACTCCGGTACCATCAACCCCTTCTTCAGCAAGAAGCACCAGTTCCTGCGGGTCGTGCGTAAAGTAAGCTTCGGGGAAATGAGCATCCAGATAATTAAAATAAGCTGTTTCGGCCAGCGCGAGGCTATTTACCAAATGATCAATATTTGCCTGAAGCGTTTTTCGGGGTTTACCTGCGTCAAAATGCCAGCCGCCATGCGGGTGTATAATTCTCTTGTCCTGCAATCTGTCTTCAGGTACCGATGCAATAGCCATTTGATAAAAGTGAAGATGAGCCAGTTCGGTATCTGCTTTGCGCTGCTGCCATTTTAGGAGCAGTTTATGTTGCAACCCTTGGTAGGCTATCAGCGCTTTATTATCATCTTCATATATAACCCATGCAAACCTACGGCCCGCTGATACATCTTTATACCACAACCAGATATTGAGTGCGGGTTGAGGTGCAATTGCCCAGCCTGAAGCTATCATCAGCGTATTCAGGCTGCCATTTAATAGTTCACCGGTTAGGTTAGCGCCATTTTCGCGTGCTTTACATGCTTGCTCAAATCCTTTTTGTAGCGCTTGCGGTGTTTTACGCAGCTCCAGAAATAAACGGGCGATGTATTCCTTTTCCGGTCCATCTGACGTTGTCACCTCATCGGCAAGTAGCGGTAATATCAGGTCTTCATCCAACCTTTTATTTCGCTTAACCTTGTTTCGCCTCGCTATCTCTCTTATGTTTAACAATTCCGGGTTTCGCAAACAATCATCAAAATTGTCACTTAATCCTTCATTGGATCCCAGTGTGCCATCCAGATAACTATTTACCAGCAAGCCATACCATTTCGTAATCAGATCTAACCGTTGCTGCTTTTCCGCCTCCTGCAATAAGTCATTAATAACTTGCAGGGCAGGGGAGGCTGCAACAGGTTTGCAATCGTTTTCATTTAGTAATCCGGCGTCGCACAATCTTGCCCAATTACGGCTCCCCGCATCAATGTATAGGTATATTTGCCCGTCGTCATGCATGGCATACGCATCTTCATCAGTCACATAATTTTTTATCCAGCCAGTATTTCCTCCAAAGCTTTGGTAAGTATCCGGCTGATCGCTTAACAACATCCGATAAACAAACCGATACTTTAGTAAAATATCGATCACCCTGAAATATGTGTAACCGGTATCATAAAGCGCTTGCACGCTGTAAAGTGATACCAGCCGTTCGCGTTTCTGTCGATCGGGCGCGTCTGCCTTATCTATCAGATAAACTGTTTCCTCAATTAGATCTTCAATTGCGTGCTGTGCCATGCTATTGATCTTGCTGCTGAGTTAAAGAGTTCCAACTTTTACTGTTTAATCGTTAAGTTTAGGAAATCATGCCGTCTCCCTCGTATCCGAGGATATCCCCATCTTCGGCGCTTACCCTTACCAGTTTGCCCTGCTTGTTAAAAACGAGTTGCAAACCATGCTCCTGTTCCCAATTACACTCACAGCTGAGCCGCAAATACACCTGCTGGTCCTCATAAGGCTCGCGGCTAACATAGCACTGGTTATAACGCACTTGTCGCCAAATTTGCTGAGGGTCTTTGATCTTCCATAGCGCATCCTCTTCTTCGTTGTAGCCAATAGCATCTAAAAACTCCATACAGTTTTTATACACGTGCGCTGATGCGGCAAGCCGGTCAATAGCAGTAAGTGACAAAAAATTTCGGATGGTTTCATCGGCCTCGGTAATAAATGCCTTATCCTCCGCCGGATTAAAGTCTGTATAGGTGAAGATAAGGGCCTGCCCGTCGAGGTAGGGAATAGCCGTTGGCGCTGATATCCACCAGTCATCAAACTGCTCATCTTGCAGTAGTGTGCCTAAAATTTCTGATTGCACCTCTGTTACTTCAATTGCGGCTCTTTTTACCGTATTTACGGTATTATCCAGGCTGATAAAAGCGGCCATCTTAGCGTCTTCGTCCATCGGTGTGGTATTGCTGAGTTTTTGGTAAAGCTCAGTTACATTGGTTGTACGGCTGATACCATCCGCATGGATAGTGATGATAGCCTTGCCGGTGTTCTTATCTATCCGGGCCTCTACACCTGTGTAGTGCAAACCACTTGGCAGCTCAAAGTAAGAATAGCTCATGGCATCGTAATAGGCCAGGCACATCCGGTAGGTGTCCGAACGGTAAAGCGGATCGTCAGGACTACAATTTAGCGAAGGGTGATATTTGCGTATGATCAGAAGAACATCGCCTTTTTTATCGGTCCCGGCAAGCGGATTTTGCTGTGCATATTCTTTTATACGCTTCTTTTTACCAAAAAGAATATCCTCATTCGGTTTTTCCAGTTCCCACCCGTTCATAATAAGTGCAATTTTTAATTGTGTAATTGTATAACAGTTATTAGCCGCCGGTGTTGACCCGAATTTATTTTATTAACTATCGTGATTAACGTTTTGGTAGTTTACACTTTTTTGTTTTGGCGGATTGAACCATGTAGTACAACTTCTTGTTTATCGCTTGTTTGGGACGCTATAAACTTATGCTGGGCAACTCCTCTCAAAATAGTTTGAATACTGTTGAAGTTGTATTTTAAACTTTTTTACGGTCAGAAAGCGAAAATTTAATTTAGCACCACGGTAGTAGGTGTTTAAATGAATTTTAAATTATTTTACCCTAAGTAAAATTATCTGATATATTAATCGTACCTTGCGGTTCATTTAAAATAATAATAATGCAAAAAGAAGGAACCGTGAAGTTTTTCAACACCGAAAAAGGTTTTGGATTTATTTCACAAGCTGATACAAAAACTGATGTTTTTGTACACTCTACAGGTCTTATCGACCAAATCCGCGAAAATGATCAAGTTACTTTTGACGTGGAGAATGGCAGAAAAGGTCTTAACGCGGTAAACGTAAAAGTAATTTAATTATCACTATATCTTACTCGTAACACCTGCTTAACCGGCAGGTGTTTTTTTTTATAACCACTTAATAATACATGGCAAGATCCAACGAAACATTTAACAAGAAAGAAAAAGAAAAAAAACGGCTTAAAAAACAACTGGAAAAAAAGGAAAAAACAGCCGAACGTAAGAATAATTCCAGTAAAGGTAAATCTTTAGAAGACATGATGGCTTATATTGACGAGAACGGCAATATTACCACTACGCGTCCAACTAACAATGTGCCTAAAGTTATTTCAGCTAAGGATATTGTAATTGGCGTTCCCCGTCAAACAGCGGAAGAGGACGAGCCTTTGAAAAAGGGAGAGATCATCTTTTTTAATAGTTCAAAAGGGTATGGCTTTATCAAATCTCTCACTATGGACGAAAATATATTTTTCCATGTTAATAACCTGGAATTCCAGGCAAAAGAGCATGATAAAGTAACCTTTTTAGTAGAGAAGGGCCCGAAAGGATTAACGGCTGTTAATATTGTTAAAGCTGACTGATACTGATATTATTTGATCAGTTAGAGCTTTTATCTTTTCGCTATTAATGATTGAACTGCGATTGAACAATTGCGAGGTCTTTTTCAATATTGAAATTTTTGCATTGCCTTTTTGTTGTTTGCAAAAAAATATATTGGCGAAAGAATATCCGCGATGGAAAGCTTAGGTGCTGAAGCCGCTGCCTGAATTACCAAGCCGGAACAGATAGGAGAGGGCCACCGTTATAATTACGCGCCGTTGATGGCTAAACAAAAAGGTTTAGCGCTAAGGCTGTGCAGTCATTCTGCAAAAAAAAACTTTAAGTTATTTGATTATTTGTAACTTGTTCAGGAATACATCATTTCGATCATTTGCTTTAGCGCTTGTTTAATTTGTTCCTGTCCTTCAGGCTGCTGAACGTCAATGCCGCAAAACGTGCTTTCCTGCATTTTAGCGTGCAGTGTTAAATAGTAAATGCCACCCATCAACAGCGCGTACATGGCCCTGAAGTTTTTGCAGCCGTCCTTAAAATGCGGATCAAAAACGGCCTGCAATATTTGTTCGCCTGTGTATTCGCGCTTTTGGTCAACCTCTTTTAACATGGGCGATTTATCGCTCAATCCCCAGGTAATTATCCGCCGCATTTCGTCGTTGCCAATCAGGCTGTTAAACTGGTCCTCCAAAACGCCATAAGCCAACCCTTTGCCTGCATCTTCTTTAGCCATTTGTATAATTCCAGCTACGTGTTCGGGTTGTATTTTCCAGTAATCTTTACTGTTCAGGTATTCCTTAACCAAACCATCCAGATCACCAAAATAATCATAGATCAGCCTGCGGTCAACCTTAGCCTCATTAGCCACGCCGCTAACACTGAGCCCCGAAAAGCCTCTTGTTTTAAGCGTACTGCCAAGTGCATCAATCAGTTTGGCCTTTGTGCGTTCTTTATTCCTGACGGGGCCGTCAGTAACTTTCCTTGTCATCTATGTTGAGTTTGGCGCAATTTGCAATGTTTTATACTATCTTCAAAACAATATCCTACAACGTACCTGCCAGGCAATATTTTAGAAGAGATAGGCGATAAATTTTACAGATAGTTAAAAAATATTTTATATCACAATGTGATGATATATTGGTATATTAGCGCAATTTAAACTATAACTGACTGTAAAACTGATGCAAAACCGGAGCCCCCTTTCTGATTTGCTGTTAAGCGTTGCTACATCCGCAGCACTGTTTTTTACGTGTTTTATCGCCGGTTATAATGTTAATCCATTACAACTCTGTTACTCATCGAGACCAAAGCATACAATACTATATAACCTTATCACTGTATGACCTCAAAATGCCTCAACTGTGCAGCCGACGTTACGTTAAATTATTGCCCGCGATGTGGACAAAAAGTTGCCACGCACCGTTATTCTATTAAGCACTTTATGGAGCACGACCTGATACATGGCGTATGGCATGTAGACAAGGGCATTTTATTTACCCTCAAGGAACTTTTTACACGGCCCGGGCACGGCGTACGTGAGTTCATTGAGGGTAAAAGGGTCAATTACTTTAGTTTTGTAACGCTGATTCTGCTTATTTTAACTATCTCGGCTATGCTTGCGCCCTACGTGCACATAAAAATGGCTGATTTAGTGCCGCAGCAGAGCCGCGAAATGATGAATTCGGTTGAGAAATTTATGGCTGCCTACCCCAAATTGGTGCTTATTATTTCTATCCCTCTTTATTCGCTCTTCAGCTTTGCCTGGTTTTATAAAGCGCGGCTTAACTATTCAGAGCATCTGGTGCTTAACTCATACCGCATCATACCCGAAATGCTTATCGGGCTTTTGTTAAGCATCTTGACTATATTTTACACTAACACCGCGGTGCTGTCCGTATTGTACCTGGGTTTTCTTACGCTCTTCTCATTTTTGTACAGTATTTTTTTCTACTATCAATTTTTTTCGGCTTACGGTTATAGCAAAAAATCGTTGCTTTTGAGAAGTGTTATGATGCCTGTTTCTTACCTGCTTTTGTCGTTTTTGATAGGCATTGTTGTAGGAGTTGTCAAGCTGCTACTCAAAATGCATTGAAGCTATTATTTAACAGCAGATAACCCTGCGGTCAGCGCAATCATGGCAATAGTTAGAAGCGCGGCCCGGTAAATAATTACACTGTCCCAAAGCTGTTGCAACTGTCTTATGTCGGTTGGTGTTCGTTTTTCCAAAGCCGCTTGCGACATTCTGTCGTTTATAGGTTTCGCTATCTTGATATAGATAGTCACGTGCGAAATCAATGCAATTAACGTCAATGCGAAAAATATTGCGATGTCCGTATTATAATTTATCGCCGTGAGTATCAAGGATGATAAAATGGCGGTTGCACCTATTATAGGCATTTTCTTGCCTGCAATTAAGTGGGTATGGCCAATCAGGTCGGCGATGGCCTGATCGCTGCTTAAAGTTGCGGCCTTTTTTACCACGATTGCATGAAAAACATCGGTTCCGTAAACAACGCCTGTAGCCAGCATCGCCAGCATTGCCAGTATTTGATTGACTAACATAAGCTTAGATTTTTACGGTTTTGTTTGGAATAGGAGAATGCTGTTAACAATCATTGCAAGGGCTGTAATTCCATGGATCAGCAGGTGCTCCGTATCCGCTGCGCCGTTATTGGATAGTACGATAAAAAAATCAGCCACCGGCACTATAACCGCGGCAGTAAATACCGAGGCTACCGCCTTCCGCATGCGCATAATTAACAGGGGTAATAATGAAATGCCTGTAAAAATGTCGCGAATGCCCTTGATTTGCCCGTAAGCAGCATCTGAAACATTGTTAAAGCTTACACCATAGCCCACCGCGCCGACATGTGGCAGCATTATAAAACGTAAGCCTATAAATATAATACCCGATGCTAAAATAAGCGTGATCCAGAAAGATACCGAGCGGGTACCCCATACTGTTTGTTTAATTTGTGTTTCCATTTTTTATGATGATTAATGACACAAATTTCCTTAACCGCACGCCCGATTTCGTTCACTCGGGTTAACTAATGCAACCGAGCTTATCCTGTTTTTGAGACAAGTCTTTTCCGTATACGGGATAATGATTGCGGTTTGATACCCACGTATGAAGCTATGTAATACTGCGGTATGCGTTGGGCAAGGTGGGGGTACGCTTGCAGAAACTGCCGGTAACGTTCGGCAGGCGAATCGCGGTAAAAAGATTTTAGTTGCTCCAAGCTGTTTATAAAAACGCTTTCAATGCCTAAGCGGCCCAGCTTTTCGCCCTCGTGCACGGTAACGTACAGGCGTTGCAAATTTTCAAAGCTGATTACCTGAAGGCGCGTATCTTCAATAGCCTGTATATTGGTGTTGGATGGTTTGCGCGGAATGAAACTTTGATAATTGCTTATAAATTCATCTTCGTTATTAAAATATAGCGTTTTGTGGTTGCCGTCATCATTCATATAGTAACGCACCAGGCCCTTTTCAATAAAGCCTACGTACCGGCAAACCTGTCCTTCCTCTACAAAAAAATCACCTGCTTTTAACTCGAGCGGCTTAAATAAGCTTTTGACGATAGCTTCTTCATCTTCACTGATGTTGATCAGATGTTTTATGGTATTGATCAATTGGCTCATAAGTGGTTGCGTTGCTGGTTACATTGTTATCGGCCTGTGCTGCGCGGTTATGGCTAAATACTCCGCCATTGAAAGCTATTACCGCTGTAAATATTAATACATAAGCGAATATTTGCAAAGCACCCAGCGGTTCGTGATATACAACACCCGATAGTACAAAAGCGATTATCGGGTTTATATTTAAAATCATGCCTACCTTTGAGGAGCTGATGCCGCTTAACGCGTATAAATTTAAAAATAGAGGCACTATGGTGTAAAATACCGCAATGATTTCTACATAAAAATAAAACTTAAATTCCGTAGGCGTTGAGCCGGCGAATGACGGATAGAAGGGCAGTAGAATAAGCGCTGACAGCAGGATATGAAAGTTAAGTACCAGGAATTTATCGAACCCTGTATTTTTATTTTGGCTGATTAGATAAGCGGCGTAAGTGAAGCCAACAATAGTGCTGTAAAACATATTGGTAAGGCTGGTATAAGATAGCAGCAGGCAGCCAACGCAGCTTAGTAATACCGACAACCATTGCAGGCGGGTAAGTTTATCACGCAGTAAAAAGTAGGCAAGCAAGGTTGTTAAAATTGGGCATACCAGGTAAGCAACCGAGGTAGCGCGCACACTTACATGGTTCATAACATAGATGAAGGAGAACCAGTTAGTAGTTAAAAACAGGCTACCGCCTATATTAAGCCATAAAATTGAACGCCGCCTTTTTGCAGGTAACGATTTAAAGAGCACTAAATTTTCCCTAAGCCTCTCCCGTTTAAATAATACCGATATCACCAGCATGATGACCGCGCAGCTGAAAACCCGGTAAAACAGGATATCCAAAGAAGCGTACGTGTGCAGCGGTTTAAGTACCAGGCTAAAAAATCCCCATATGGCAAAACCTAACGATGCGGCTAAATAGTATTTAAGTTGTTTCAATATAAGATGGATGATAGTGCAATAAACAATAGTTCGCCAAAACTATGTTTTTGCCTCGCCATATTTATCATCTGCAAATCAGATGTTGAACTATGAGGTTCATATATTGTAAGTATTGATAATGTGAACAATTGTCAGAAACAAAAAAATATCCGTAGTTGTTAGTCAACTACGGATATTTTGAGAAGATGATTATGGATTTACCTGCAGGGCATCTCCCGCCAAATCTTCCCAGCGGTAAAACTGAAAAGTCCTGTCGTCGCTCATGGCAACAAATAAGCCGTGTTTAAAATCATTGTTCAGCGGAACCGATACCATATCAGAGCCATCGCTGTTGCTGGTTGATACATGTATGCTTTTTACAAAAGCATTATCGCCTTCGCGCTTGTATACTTTAAATTGGCCTGCCGATTGATCAGAAACCAGGATATAACCCGAGGCCTTCCCGGTTTTATAAATGCTTATGCCCTCATGGTCTTCCAGAAATCCATCTTTGGCAAACACGTTAAGCTCCTGGTCACCTTTGGCCGGGTCGGCATAGTATTTACGTACGCCAAACTGTTCGTCGGAATAATAAATGTAGCCCATTTCGTTATCTACAGCGATGGATTCTATCTCCTTTTTGCCGCTGTACTTGCCAAACTTTCGCACCAGCATAGCTTTTACCATTCCGTTGCCTGCATCCTGCAGCAAATATTGCCAAAGGTAACCGCCCTGGGTTGGGCCGGTTTTACGGCCTACTATGGCGTACATTTTTTTATCAGGCGCGGTGTATAGGGCTATTCCCATCAAATCGCGGAAACCGGCCGCTTCATTTTCACCTTCAAAAACAGGGATGCCGCCGCCATCAACCGCTTTCATTTCCGGAACGGAAAATATACGTAGTTTATGAGTGATGCGCTCAGTAGCTACGGCAATATCCGTTGGCTTTCCATTCAGTATAAGGCCGTAGGCAACGTCAACATTGTTAGGCCGCTTTAAACCTTTAACTACTTTGTTCTTTATAATCTTGCCTTTTAAGTCGAACACATAAAGGGCGCCGTTAGCATCCTTATCCGTGCCAATAATCAATGATTTTGCCGGGTCAGCCGGGTTAACCCAAATGGCCGGATCATCCGAGTCGAACGCTACAGGCTCACTAACATACAAAGGCTTTACTACGATATCTTGTATTTTGTTATCAGTGGTTTTGCCATTAGGCTGCTGGCAGGCGCTTGCGGCAATGCACGCCGCTATAATGGATAGTTTTGATATTGTACTCATTTACTTGCTCAGGTTTAAAGTGATCTCCCCAGTTTCATCGTCGTTGTACTCTCCCTTAAGCGTAATTACCAGGCTTTTGCCATTTAAGGTAAATTCTCCCGAATATTTAAATTCAGCCTCCGTGCCGTCTTCCTGTTCAATGTCATCCGCAAACTCAACAGCACCGGCAAGCGTTTTGGTATCCAGCTCTTCTATACCGCCCTCAATTTCAATCTCTTTATTTACCTCTTCAACTTCGCCGCACTCTTCTACTTGTTCGGTTTCTTTAAGGGTTATCACAGCCTTAAATTCGTTGTACGCAAATTCAACTTTTATTTCTTCCACATCTGAGGCCTTCAGGTTTTTGACGTCATCGTTAATCAAGCCAAATAGTTGTACAAAGTTGTTAAATTGAGCCGCGTTGTTTACATCAACCTCGTACTCGCCAAAAACAGATTCGTCGTCCAGCACCTCGTATTCAAATTTGTTAGCCGTGTTCACGGTAACATTGGCGCCGGCATCATCTATTCCGGTTAACTGTATTTCAATTTTACGGTCGTCGGTGTTCAGTATGTCGTCATCAAAAAGGGCGCCATTAGTTTCAAATTCTATTTCAACCTCTTCAACACCCGCCGGAAACTCAAAGCTGCCTTTACCTGTGTTTGCATCAAAGTTCAGCTTCAGGTCAATGTCCTTATCTTCTGATGTGGTGCAATCATCTATCTCGTAAAACGCCTTGGCTTCTTTTATATAGTCCGATAGTTTATCGAACCCCTCAAAATCGGTTACCGCAAAATTTACCTTTACGGCTTTTTTCAACGGTACCACTGTGCCTTCAAGGCTTTCTCCGCTTGGGTCAACACGGTCAATCAGTCCCACTTTAAAGCTGAATTTATCTTCATCTTCCAGTCCGCCGTCGCCTTCATCAGCTAAGTTTATAATCTGCGGAAATTTATCGCCAACGTTAGGTGTAACTACGTTGTCGTTACGTTTGCTGCATGCGCTAACCGCTAATAACGCCAGCGCAGGCATCATAAAATGTCTTAATCTTTTCATTTCAATATATTGAAAAATGGTCTGTTATAAATTGAACTTTACGCCAAAACGCATCCAGTAAGAGTAAAATTCACGCTGTATATACTGCGTTGAATTTCCCTGGTAAGCCTGCAAAGGTTGGTTGGTAAGGTTTAGCGCCTCCACAAACAAGCGGAACCTGTTATTGACAGCGTACCCGGCGGTGGCATCAAGCTGCATACGGTTCTTTATAAAGATGTCTTCATCCTTAGTACCACCAAGCTCAGACAGGTAGCTGCCGTTAAAGTTGAGCGATAAACGGGCGGAGAACTTTTTGCCTTCATACGCCACAGACGCGTTACCCACATGGCTGGCCTGGCCCGGTAACCTTATTTCTTCGGTTACATTGGCATTGCCTTCGTTAGCCTCCCTGCTTTGTATACGCGCTTTAGAGTGTGTGTAAGTGTAGTTCAGGTAGACACTGAAGTCATCCAGAAACGGTATAAATGATAGGCGGCGCTGCAAAGCGATCTCAGCTCCCAATACGTCGGCATCATTACCGTTTTGCGATTGTGTGATATCAATACGCGGAATAATTGGTGTGCCGGTAGTAGGGTAGGGTGAATTAAAAATGGTACGGCGATAAATGAAGTTATCGAGTTTTTTATAAAATAACCCTGCCGATGCTATACCCACCGAACCAAAGTAATGCTCGGCCATCAGGTCGTAGTTAAGCGCTTTTACCGGTTTTAGGTTGGCGTTGCCGATAGTGGCAACCCGATCCTCACGGTTGATCTCCTGCGATGGGATGATCTCTGAAAAGTTAGGGCGGGCATATGAGTAAGTTACAGCGGCACGCAGGTTGCTGAATTTATCTAGCTCGTATTTTAAATGCAGTTGAGGCAGCACAAAATCATACACGCTGCTGCCGGTTACCGGGCGTATAGCCTCAAGGTCGCCATTGGCGGCTATGATAACGTCTTTGGAGCTGTAGCTAACCTTGGTGCGTTCGTAACGTACACCACCTAAAATCATGAGCTTTTTTATTTGCTGGCGGCCCATTAGGTAACCGGCGTAAACATCTTCAGATGCTTCGAATGACTCGAGCGCTTCGTCGGCTGCTTTATCTGCTATCTGAAGCTCAAATTGCGATGGATTAGCATTGAAATAACGCATCAGGCTGCTGATATCAAGCGGATTGCCTAAGTCATAACGACCGCCCATAAATTTATCCTTAACTGGCGAACCTGCAAATTGGTTAAGGTTAGGTACACCGCCCAGGTTTTCAAATGTGTTTTGGGTGATGCTGTAGCTTTTGTTTTTTGAGCGAACCTTACCACCAAACTTAATTAAACCATCGCTGCTATTTATTTTATAGGGTACGCTTACGTTTACCTTTGCTGTCAGGTTTTTATCTTTAGCAATGGTGTTACCCATACCCAGCTCGTCAAAGCTATATAGCGAGTTATTCTTATAATCCTCATCTGTTGATATGGACGGGTAGCGGGTATCGGCGTAATTTAATACGCTTGGTATTCCGGCTATAAAAGCGGCCTCATTGTCATAAGGGGTATTTTGTTCCGCATAGCTGTACTGCCCTTCGTAATCCAGCAAAAAACTTTTAAAAGTATGTTTGGCGCCCGCGTTTAATGAGAGTACAGATTGCGCCTCAAAACGATCCTTAGTTAGTTTTTCTATCTCCTCATCAGATGGTTTAAAAACATAGCGGCGGCGCCATTCGCGATCCGTGAAACGTGAATAAAGCGTACGGAAATAAACCTCATGATGATTGTTAAAACGATAGTCTAACGCCGAGCTTAAACCAAGGCGTGTGCGGGTAAGTTCATAATCGCGGGTCTCCAGTTCGTTATCATTAATAGCGCGCTCTATACCGTCTGAGCCGAGGTTGTTTTGGTAGTAATTGCTGTTAAGTAACAGGCCAAACTGTTCTTTATCACCAAAGCGCTGGCCGTATTGCAATTGCCCCTGTACGTTGCCTTTACGCATCAGGTTGTTATAGCCGCCACCAAGCGTACCGGAAATGGTCGGCTTTTTGCTTTGCGCGCTGCGGGTAATCAGGTTTATAGAGCCGCCGATAGCGTCGCCATCCATATCGGGCGTAAGGGCTTTGCTTACTTCGATGGATGCCAGCTGATCTGATGGTATTGCATCAAGGGCTACATACCTTACGTCAGCCTCGGGTGATGGTATTTGCTCGCCGTTAACGCTTGTGTTGGTAAACTGGGGAGCCAAGCCTCTTAATGACACATAGCGGCCTTCACCCTGGTCGCGCTCAATGGTTACACCGGGCACACGCTGTAGGGCTTCGGCCGCGTTGGGGTCCGGAAACTTGCCTATCTGATCTGCAGCGATAATATTTTTTATGTTATCGGCATTCTTTTGCTGGTTAAGCGCTTTGGCCTGGCCTTGGGTATAGCCGGTAACCACTACGCCCTCTAACGCGGCTTGCCTGCTTTTCAGCGTAATGTTGATTATCTTTAACTGCCCGGCAGTTAGTGATACATTTATGGTAGTGTCCCGGTACCCAAGGTAGCGTACCGTTAAATTCAGGTTACCGGGGTTTACGTAAAATTGGTAATCGCCATTCAGGTCAGCTGCGGTGCTCGAGGTGGTGCCGTTTACAAGCAGTGTCGCACCTGCCAGCGGTTCGTTTTGCTGTCCGCTTATTTTACCTTTAATAATGCCGCGCTGGGCCATAGCAATGCCGCTGCCGCACATCAAAATAAAAAAAATGAGTAGTTTTTTAAGTTCCATAAAAGTGACTTTGTTCTGTTTTGCGCAAATATTTATGGTAAACCGGCAACCTCCCGCATAATGTGGTGTTACAAAACGTATACACTGTTGTTACAGGTGTAAACAAAGCGTTATCAAGCGTAAACAAAATTATATAACTGTATGGTTTTCATTTGTTTATACTGCGCTTATTTAGCCATTAAGTTTCTGTTAAGGCCATGTTACGCTAAGCTTAATTGCTATTCTGTTACGGTTTTAATAAAGGATTGCAGCGTTTCGCCTTCATCCAGCCCCAGCTTTTTACGAAGCCGGTAACGTGCTATTCGCAGGCTATCCTGTGATATACCCAGCATGGTTGCCATATCCGCCGAGCCGAGGTTCATTTTCAGCAGGGCAAGCAAGCGCATATCTGATGGGGTTAAGCCTGCCGGATGCTCTTTTAGCTTGTCAAAAAAATTGTCATGCACCTGTTCAAACACAACCCGAAAATCTTCCCAGTTCTTATCCTGGTTGCTGTTAAGCTGTATCATATTTAAAAGCTTGTGTAACTCCCGGCGCTGGTCGCGTTTATCGTCCTTAATCATGGTCTTGAGCTTTTCCTTAAGCTCATCAAGCAACTGGTTTTTGCGGATGATGTGCAGAGTATGGCTGGTGAGTTCCTTGCTTTTTATATCGAGGGCATTTTTATAGCTTAATTTGCTTTGCTCATTCAGTTTTTGCTCATTACGTAATTTAAGGCGTTGCCTGCTTATAAAAGTAACGGCAAGCAACGCTATAAGGCAGGTAATTACCGTGGCGCCAATTGCAATAATGCGGTTAATTGTTTTTTCGCTTTTAAAGCGGTCTATCGCGCTGTTTTTTTGCTCTATCTCGAAAATAGTTTGCAATAGGGCCAATTGCTTCTCGTTATCCTCGGTAAATATTTTTAAAAATATATCACGGCTGGCCTCGCTGTAATAAAAGGCGCTGTCGTTACGGTTGAGCAGGTGATAAGCTTTTGACAGATCGCGGTAAGCGCTGCCTAACTGATACTGGTCTTTTAATTTGCCGGCCAATGCCACCGCTCGGCGTGTATAAACCAGCGATTGTTTATGCCTGCCCGACTTGCGTAACACATCGCCCAGGTTATTATATACCTCTATCTGGTCAGTCTCGTTATTGTTTTTCGTATTGATCTGCTCGGCCAGTTTAAAGTATTTAAGTGCTGAATCAAGCTGCAGCTTATCCTCGTGTATGCTGCCCAGGTTTTCGTATATCTTGGCGATTTCCCTGTTATTACCACCTGAGAGATATGTTTTTAGTGCCAGCTTTTGATAGTTTATGGCCTGCGGATAATTACCTCTTTTTTCGTAGGTATGGCCTATAAATCCATAAGCACCGGCAACGCCGTCTGGGTTGTTGTTAGACCGGTATAAATTCAACGCTTCGCGAAAGGCTTTTTCAGCGGCCGGGTATTGCCGAACCTGCAAATAGGTTTGGCCTATTTTGTTAACATTAGCGGCAAGCTTTAGCGGGGCGCTCATTCGCCGGAGTATCTTGTCGGCTTTAAAAAAATTATCAAGCGCTTGCGAGTAGGCAGTTTGCATATAAAATAAATCGCCCAATTCCTGGTAACATTGTGCCGCAACTACATCGTTCCCGGCAGCAAGCGCATTGTTTAAACGGTGCTTGGCATTTATAAAAGCCGTTTGCGAGTTAACCGTGTCGCCGGCGTGCCGGATAGTATTATAAGTTATGTTTTGCGTGTGCGACGATGCATCCGCATAAGTTGCCGTTACGAACAATAACTCACATAAAAGCAGCATTGAAAAAGCTTTTAAACAATAGCGCATCCCTTTCCTGTATAAAGCGTTAAATATATTGAGCCACTATTAACTCAGTGTTAATTGCAGGGTGCTGTTTGTTATGTAAGATGAAAGGAGTTCGATATTTTAACCGGAAGCTTTTAAGTACGATACTTGTTACAATCCTGATGAGCTTATCCTTAAAAAAATAAACATATTTGTGTGATACAACATGTTGAAGCTGCTACAAAAAAAATGTTTGTAAAGGTTAACCGTTTTAAATATTATTTGCTCTATGCGCTGTTGATAGCGGCTTGCCTAACCATTATTCAATGCGTGAGCCACAAACCTTTAAAGACTGGTGTAGTGTCAAATGTTAACCAGAACTCGGTGAAAGCGGCCATTGATACTCCCGACTTTAGCCGGTCGGACGTGTTAACCCCGAAACAGTCAATGGCGCGTATGCAGTTAGAACCCGGTTACGAGGTTAAGTTGGTAGCTGCTGAACCGCTTATAGTTGCGCCGGTGGCCATTAACTTTGATAACAGCGGCAGGCTTTGGGCTGTTGAAATGACCGGCTATATGCCCGATACTGCCGGGAATGGTGAAGATGCGCCTACCGGTAAAATTGTTATTTTGAATGATGACAACGGTGATGGCGTTTATGACAGGCGTACGGTTTTTGTTGATTCGTTGCGGTTGCCGCGCGCCCTTTGTTTTATAAACGGCGGCGTATTGGTTGCCGAGCCACCCAGGCTGTGGTTTTACCCCATTGAAGGCGATAAGCCAGGAAAAAGAACGCTGGTTGACCCGAAATATACCGAGGACGGAAACGTAGAGCATCAGCCCAACGGTTTGCTGCGGGCGATGGATAACTGGATATATAACGCCAAATCATCAAAACGCTATAGGTTTAAGGATGGCAAATGGTTAATTGAACGTACACATTTTCGCGGGCAATGGGGTATAAGCCAGGATGATTATGGCAGGCTTTACTACAATGACAACTCCTCAAACGTAATAGGCGATTATTTTTTGCCGGGCTTCGGCTATGGCAATGCCGATCAGCAAAATGTTACAGGTTATGCTGAGCGGGTGGTAGCCGATAACCGGGTTTACCCTGCAAGGCCGACGCCTGGCGTTAACCGCGGCTATACCAAAGGCACGCTGGATGAGCAATTGCGGTTGCGCAACTTTACAGCGGCTTGTGCCCCGCTGGTTTACCGGGGCGGTGTGTTTAATGATGGTACGATAAGTGCTTTTGTGGCCGAGCCATCGGCCAATTTGATAAAACGGAACCTGATCGGTTATTCAGGTAATATTACCCGCGGCAGGCAAGCTTACATCGGACGCGAATTTTTAGCCAGTACCGATGAGCGGTTCCGCCCGGTGAACCTTAACGATGGGCCGGATGGTGCGCTTTATATTACCGACATGTATCGAGGTATCATTCAGCACAAAACGTACCTTACCGAATACCTAAAAAATGAAATAATAAAGCGCCGGCTTTCACAACCATTAAATTGTGGGCGTATTTATAAAGTGATACCAAAAGGTAATAGCGCCAAATTTGTGGCTATACCAGCCGAGCCGGAAAAGCTGGTTGACTTATTAGGCCATACCAACGGCTGGGTACGTGATCGGGCGCAGCAAACCATTACCGATAAAAAATTGCTTGCTGCTGTTCCTTACCTGCAACAGGCTCTGGCCGGGAGCAATCAGTTGAAAACTATCCATGCGTTATGGACGCTCGAAGGGCTCAACGCGCTAAATGCCGAACGGCTTATTCCATATATAAGCAGTACCGATGCATGGCTGCGTGTTGAGGCGATTAGTATAGTGCCATCTGTTGTAAATAAAGCATCTTATAAAAGTTATTTGAGTGCTTTGCAGCGACTTGTACAAAATCGGGACGAAGTAACGGCTCCTTATATCGCTTATCTGTATCCGGTTCTATCTCGGTACGATAAGCCTGGCGCTGATAAATTATTGCAACAACTGGCAACTTTGTATCCTCAAAACAAATATGTAGCCGATGCCATAATCAGTAACCTGTCTGGTCGAGAAGCACAGTTTACATCGGTTGTAAAGGATACCGCAACAGTGTTTTTTAAACGCTTAAGCAAGATAGTTAATAACCGCAAAAGCCGCTTGCTTAATAACGACCCGCTAAAGCTGAAAAAAGAATTTCCGCGCGGTGCAACAATCTTCAGTACCACCTGTCAAACCTGCCACGGTGCCGATGGCAATGGAATTAAAGGGCTAGCCCCGCCGTTTAACCGTTCGCAGTGGGTAACAGGCGATAAACGAAAGCTTATCGGTATTGTGCTTAACGGGCTAACCGGTCCGGTAGAGGTGAATGATCATTTATACAAAGCCCCCGAAATAAACGGCGATATGCCCGGTATTGGCGGTGCCAAAGAAATAAGCGATGCCGATATAGCGCAATTGTTGAGTTTCCTGCGCCGTTCATGGCAAAACAAGGCTTCCGCCGTAACTGTAAAAGAAGTAATTACGGTACGCAGCCAGCTAAAGGAGCGCAATTCAGCTTTTACAGTTGAAGAGCTTGAAAAGGTTTTCCCTTAATCTTAACCCGATTATTTATTACCGGGCAACTCTTTTATTTCGATATTCCTGAAATCAACCGGCTGGCCTTCGCTTTGCAAGGCTATAAAGCCGTTGCTTAAAGGTGTGCCATCTTTTTTATACTTTGGGTCGTAGCCATTGGCCACGCCGCCGCCAACGGTGGGTTTTGAGTATTGCAGTACGGTATCGCCGTTAATGATATGTTTTATGAGCTTGTTCCCTAACACAATAAGCTCCCCCTTAACCCATTGGTCGCCATCGTATGTTTTTGATGATGAACTGATGCAATGATCGCGAGATACTTCGCCCTGGTATACTACATCGGTACCAGGTGAGCACATATTGCCGGTCGGCCTTGATTTGCCATCGCCCAGCCCGCCCAGCAACTGCATTTCTACAGATATTGGCCAATCCTGATCCTTAAGCATGGTACGCGGGTCCTGCGAATGAAACATTACACCGCTGTTAAGCAAAGTATAATCGGGCGCACCTTTTTGCAGTTTGCCCACAAACCTGTATTCAAACTTAAGGTGATAATGGGAGTAAGGCGTTTTATAATACAAATGGCCAAACTGATCGTTAAAGTCGCTGTACCGGTCGTATCTTATTTGTATAATGCCATCCTGCACGCGAAAGGTATTGCCAAAATTTACGCCTGTTTCATGGTGATTTATCTTTACAAACCAGTCGTTGACATCCTTGCCGTTAAAAAGTTTTTTCCAGCCTTTGGTAGTGCCGTTAAGCTTGCTGCCTCCTGAGCAGCCTATAATAGCGATACAAAAAATGCTTAACGCGTAGGTTAGTTTTTTCACCGGGATCATAATCAGGTTTTATTTAGTCGAATTGTAAATATAAGCGTTTAAATCACATTAATAGATGTTGCCTGGTTAAGCAGCGCACGGATTTTATAAATAACTTATTTTAAATACTTTATAATATTCCAAGGGTGTTCAGTACCGTGCTTAAGCAAGGCGGCTAACTTAACGCCGGCTTTCAACCGTATAAATAAAACTGTCAGCTTTATAATAACCCAGGTTGTATTCAAAAGGGCGCTCACCCTGGTCAAATACAAACCGTTTGCGGAAGAGAACAGGGGCAGATACAGCGATATGTAGCTTTTCTGCTATTATTTTATCTGCCGCCAGTGCGCTGATCTCTTCTTTGGATAGTGACGCGATGGTAAAATAATCCTGCTCTAATAACTCGTAAAGCGGGCGTTTAAAATCCTCGTCGCCGGTTAAGCCTATGCGTGGATGAAAGTAGGAGATAAAGTAAACAAAAGGCCCATCGGCTTGCCCGCGCACCCGCTCCATCTTCAATATTTTTCTGTCGGGCTTTATCTCAAAAAAATTCGCCAATTGTTCGTCCGGGTATACCCAGGTAACATGCAGCTCGAAATTCTTTATAGCGATGCCACGCAATTTCATTTCCTGCGAAAAGCTAAGCCAGTTATTTGATTTGGAGCTGATGGTTGAGTGGTTAACCTTAGTGCCTGAGCGTTTTTTCCGGATCAGCAAACCCTCAAATACAAGTTTATTAATGGCTTGCCTGAGCGTACTGCGTGATATAGCCAGAATTTTAGCAAGTTCCACCTCGTTAGGCAATACCTTACCATTTTGATAAGCTTCTTCTGCTATAAGCTTCCGGAGCAACTCTTCAGCTTGCACATGCAGCGGTATGGGGCTTTTATGATCTATGCTATACTTCATGCCTTATGTTATGCAAGTATAGTAAAATTGGATATTTGTTCATACATAACAGTTATTAGTCGCACGTTAGTTAATTAAAGACTATAAAATTTGCAATTCATAATAATGTTTATATGTTTGTACATATTATAAAACCAATTAAATTTTCGCTTTTGCTGATCTACCATTTCACTTACATAAGGTAGTAACGTAAAGCCTTTTAAGCAATGCAAAGTACGTCTCATAATCTCAACTCGTTACCCAATGCCGAATTGCGCAAAACGCAGCAATACATAATGCCGGCCAAGTTAGCTACCGAAACCATGGAGCAAGATGTTTATAATATTTATCCTTCGGCACATTTGGGTGGTGGTAAAATATTTAACGGCTTCGAGTCGCTGGCCGCCTATATCATTGAAAAGAAAACCGTTTTGATTGATGGTTATGGAGGTGTATTCTGGGCGCATATTAAAACCGGGTTGCAGCAATATTTTGACCGGTTAAATCTTACGGTGAACTGGATTGATATGGCTGGTTATTTAAAAGATGAAACGGAAGTAGAGCAGCTGGTAAGCCCTTTTTTGGGCAGCGCATCATCGGTATGGGGTACCAAAACCACTTTAACTTTAGCTGATTTATTTGATGATCTGCCCGCTATCCAGAAAGATGATAACAGCGCTATCAATATTGTAATCGGTACCGGGGCTGCACTATGCAAATGGAATGCCCCCCTTATCTACCTGGATATTCCAAAAAACGAAATACAGTTCCGCATGCGGGCAGGGGGTATAACCAATCTGGGTAGCTCAAAAATTGCTGAACCTGCCCAAATGTACAAGCGCCTTTATTTTGTTGATTGGGTGTTACTTAATCAGCATAAAAAACAGATACTGAGCCGTGTTGATATTATTGCGGATGCGCAATGGCCGGGTAATATTAACTGGATGTATCAGGCAGATCTTCTAACTGCGTTAGCAAAATTGAGCCAATCTGTATTCAGGGTACGCCCCTGGTTTGAGCCTGGCGCATGGGGCGGACAATGGATGAAGCAGCACATTCCTAATCTTAATACCGATGTAGTTAACCTGGCCTGGTCTTTCGAGCTTATCGTTCCGGAAAACGGGTTGGTTTTTGAAAGCGACGGCTATTTGCTTGAGGTATCATTTGATACGCTAATGTTTAGCAATAACCAAAATGTATTGGGTAAACACGCTGAAAAGTTTGGTGATGAGTTCCCGATACGTTTTGATTTTCTGGATACCTACCAGGGCGGTAATCTATCTATACAATGCCATCCGCGGTTAAAATACATCCAGGAAAATTTTGGCGAAAACATAACGCAGGATGAAACCTATTATATTTTGGATTGTGACGATAGGGCGAGCGTATACCTGGGTTTTCAAAATGATATCGATCCTGATAAGTTTAAAAATGCTTTAAACGATAGCCAGGCAACGGGTGAGGCGATTGATATTGAGCAGTACGTGCAGGTTCATCACGCTAAAAAACACGATCTGTATTTAATACCTAATGGCACCGTGCACAGTGCGGGTGCGGGTAACCTGGTGCTCGAGATAAGCGCTACGCCGTATATTTTTACCTTTAAGATGTATGATTGGGTGCGGCTTGACCTGGATGGAAAACCCCGCCCGATAAATATTGACCATGCCTTTAATAATCTGGACTTTGAACGCAAAGGCGAGCGCGTACAGCAGGAATTGATATCCAAACCAGCTGTTATCGCCGGGAACGAAAGATATCAGCTAATACATTTACCCACCCATGCCGACCATTTTTATGACGTGCACCGGATAGAATTTGATGATACGATACAAGTAGAAACCGACGGTAGCTGCCATGTACTCATGCTGGTTGAAGGGCAATCCGTAAGTATTGAAACTGCCGATGGTACCGTACAAAAATTTGCTTACGCGGAGACCTTTGTAGTGCCTGCTGCGGCAATATCATACCGGTTAAAAAACCTGGGCGATGGCAGGGCAAAAGTAATTAAGGCATTTTTAAAGTAACCGTAAACCTCAGTAATTATGCAAACAGCAAATAAAAAAAGCGGTACCTACCTATATCTGGTTTGCTTGGTAGCGGCGCTTGGTGGTTTTCTTTTTGGGTTTGATACCGCGGTTATTTCAGGCACCGTGGGTTTTGTAAAAGCTGATTACAGCTTGGATGCTGCCGGCGAAGGCTGGTTTGTAAGCTGCGCTTTATTGGGGTGTATTGTAGGGGTGATATTTTCGGGTAAGCTGAGCGACAAGTATGGCCGTAAGATTGTATTGATCATTTCGGCGATACTGTTCCTGGTTTCGGCATTGGGCTGTATGCTTGCCGGATCATTCACTGCACTCATTTTATTCAGGTTGATAGGCGGCCTGGGCATCGGCGTAGCATCCATGGTATCGCCGTTGTACATCTCTGAGTTTTCGCCGTCGCGCTACCGGGGTACAATGGTATCGTTGTATCAATTGGCTTTAACTATAGGTATCGTAATAGCTTATTTTTCAAATGCTTATTTGGTAAACCACGCTCATGATGTATACACGGGTGCGGCGCTAAACAACATCTTTTCGGTGCAGGTATGGCGTGCTATGCTTGGGTTAGGGGCAATACCGGCGGCCATATTTTTGTTTTCGCTGTTTGTAGTGCCTGAGTCGCCGCGCTGGTTATTACTAAAAGGTTCAGAAGCTAAAGCAAGGGTAATTCTAACAAAAATTGACGGTTCGGAAGCTGCAGAGCATGAGATCAAAGCATTTAAAGAACAAGGTACTGAAGATCAGACATCCTTACGCGAGTTGTTTAAACCGGTTTATCGTAAAGCTTTACTTATTGGTTTGTTGCTGCCATTTCTATCGCAGGTTTGCGGCATAAACGCGGTTATATATTACGGTCCGCGCATATTGGAGCAGGCTGGTTTTACATTAAACAATGCCCTTGGCGGGCAGGTTACCATAGGTTTGGTAAACGTGGTATTCACTTTCGTAGCTATTTTCACTATTGACAAATGGGGGCGCAGGCCGCTGTTGTTTGCAGGGGTAGGCGGAGCGGTTGTGGCGTTACTGGTAATAGGTGTGTTGTTCTATCTCAACATAACCGCCGGCCCGTGGATATTGATCTTCATTTTGGCTTTTATAGCCTGTTTCGCTTTTTCGTTCGGGCCTGTGTGCTGGGTTATCGTAGGCGAAATATTCCCGAACGGCGTACGCGGCGTTGCCATGTCGTTAGCCACCTTGTCATTATGGATAGGTAATTTCCTGGTGGGGCAATTAACACCTGCTATGCTCGAAAGCTTAGGTTCGTCATGGACCTTTTGGTTATTCGCAATTTGCTGCTCGCCGGCGCTTTGGTTAACCTGGAAACTAATCCCGGAAACAAAGGGCCGTTCGCTTGAAGATATCGAGAAACACTGGAAACTTTCTCAACCTAAAAATTAAAAGTATTATTATATCAATCCGTAGCTGATGAAAGCCAAAATAAATTTAATTGTAGTTGTTTGTGTATTAATGCTGATGAGCTGCAGTACCCGGCGCGAAAGTGTGTTGAAATATGTTGACCCGGATATTGGTACTGCGCACAGCCGCTGGTTTTTTTATACGCCAGCAGCTGTACCGTATGGTATGGCCAAGCTGGCACCATCAACTAACGGGCATTATGGCAATCCTTCGGGTTGGGAAGCTGTGGGTTATGATACCCGCCAAAACTCTATTGAAGGTTTTGTGCATTTTCACGAATGGCAGGTAGGTGGCATTAGCTATATGCCTACTACAGGCAAATTAATAACCGTGCCCGGAGACCTTGAACGCAAGCAGCCCGGTTACCGCTCGGCGTTTAATCGCAAAAACCAGGTTGCTCAACCGGGGTACTACAAAGTTTTGTTAGATGATTACCAGGTTACAGCCGAGCTAACCGCAACAAAAAGGGTGGGCTTTCAACGTTATACTTTCCCTCAGCATGATCAATCGCACATTATATTGGATATTGGGAATAAGCAGGGCGAGAGCGATATAGTGACTGATGCATCCATCAAAATGGTTGACGATACGCACTTTGAAGGCTTTGTATACACCTACCCAAAGTATGTAAAGATTTACGATCCAGAAGGAACCGTGAACATGTACATATACGGCGAGTTGAGTAAAAAACCGCTGAGTATAAGCGCCTTTAACGGCGAAAAGGTACAGGTTAACCAGCGCGAAGCTAATGGTGCCGGTGCAGGTTTGGTATTGAACTACAAAACGGCCAAGGGTGAAACCATCGAGGTAAAAACAGGCCTGTCATACACCTCCATTGCTAATGCTAAACAAAACTTTACGGCGGAGGCGAAAAATCTTTCGTTTGATAACGCGAAAAAGGAAGCCCAGCAAATATGGCAGCAGGAGTTGGAGAAGATTTATGTAGAAGATGTTGATACCATTAACAAAAAGAAATTCTACACCGGACTTTTTCATGCGTTGCTGGGTAGGGGTATAGCAAGTGATGTTAATGGCGATTACCCAAAGCATGGCGGCAAAACGGGCAGATTACCTGCACAAAGTAACAAAGGCTTAAAGGCGGAATTTATAAATACCGATGCCATTTGGGGCGGGTTTTGGAACATTACGCAACTATGGTCGCTATCATATCCGGAGTGGTATGGCAGCTTTGTAAACACGCAATTGCAGCTTTATAAAGATCGGGGCTGGTTTGGCGATGGTATTGCCAATAGTGAGTTTGTATCTGGAGTGGGAACCAACTTTGTGGGGCTGGCTGTGGTTGGCGCTTACAATACAGGCATCCGCAATTACGATGTTAAACTGGCTTATGAGGCTGTACGTGCCAATGAACTGGCTTATAAAAGCCGTCCGCTTGGCGCCGGAAAACTGGACACCAAGGCATTTATCGAATACGGTTACGTGCCATTTTTTGACCAAACCGGGCGTGATTTCGTGACAGACTCAACCGGATCAAATTTTGCCGGATCGCATACGCTTGAGTATAGTTACAGTGCTTTTGCCGTTGCGCAAATGGCTAAAGCGATAGGGAAACAGGCAGATTACAAGCAGTTCATAAAACTGTCAAACGGTTGGAAACAAATTTTCAATTCAACCAGCAAACTTATGCAACCCAAACGGGCTAACGGTAGTTTTATCGATAAGTTTGACCCATATCAGCCATGGCGGGGTTTCCAGGAAGGAAACGCGGTGCAATATACTTTTTACGTTCCGCACAATCCGGCAGGCTTGATCGCCGCAATTGGTCAGGACAATTTTAATAAGCGGCTTGATAGCATTTTCACAGTTTCAGAGAAACAAGGCTTTGGTGGCGGTAAAACCATTGATGCCTTTGCGGGGATAAATTCAATTTACAATCATGGCAATCAGCCCAATCTGCATATCAGCTGGTTGTTCAATTTCTCCGGCAAACCATGGCTAACACAAAAGTGGACAAGGCTAATTGGTAATGATTTTTATGGCCATGAGGAAATACATGGCTATGGCTACGGGCAGGATGAAGATCAGGGGCAGCTCGGTTCCTGGTACGTGCTCAACAGCTTGGGTTTATTTGATGTTAAGGGTTTCACGGATTCAAAACCCATTATACAATTTGGCAGCCCGCTGTTTGCCTCGGCACATGTTAAGTTAGGCAACGGTAAGGTACTTACAATAGAAACAGTTAATAACTCTGCTTCGAACATGTACATCCAATCTGCTGAATTTAACGGTAAGCCGCTTGATAATTGCTGGATGTATTTTGATGAACTGACAAAGGGCGGTGAGCTTAAGTTTGTTATGGGGTCTGAACCTAATACGGCATGGGGAGTAAAAACGCCTCCGCCGTCAGATCAATAATTCTTCTGTACGATTATTGATCTGATGTATCGTCATTACGTTCGTTATCGATGACGGTTTGTTCGGTTAGCATTCCTTTTTCAAGCGAGTGGATAAACTGGTCGAGGTTATCATCCTTTTCCAGCTTAAGCTTTTGTTTTAGCCTGTACCGCGCCATGCGTATGCTTTTCGGCTCCACACCAAGGCGGCCGGCAATCTCTTTTGTATCAAGCCCCATTAAAATATAGGCGCAATATTTAAGGTCGAGCCGTGTGAGCGAATTTGTGGCCCGCTCTTGTAAAGTGCTGAAAAAGCCGGGATGGATAAGATTAAGCGCCTGTTGTTCGCTCATGTTTTTATCCATACGCAGGTTTTGGTCAATAATACGGCTTATCTGCCGAGTTACCTTTGGATCCGCACCGCGCGATTTTTCTTTGAGCGAGCTGAGTATCGCGTTTTTTTCTTCCAGTTTAAGCGTGCCGGCTAATAGCTCTTTTTCGAGCCATTCTGTGCGGTCCTGCAATAATTCCTGTTGTGCCTGTAGTTTGGCGCTTTCTTCTTCTTTTAGGGATATCTGCAGTTCAGCTTCCTGCTTTTCAAGTTCGAGCCTGTCGGCTTCAGCTTTTTGCAGGCGTGCCAGCAGTTCAGCTTCCTGTGTTTTTTGTTCAGACAATTGTTTTTGCTTTTGCGCCGCTTTTAATTTATAGTGGTACGAACTGAGCAACAAACCCAGCAGTACAACACTTACTGTACCTATCGCAACGTATAACCAGTTTAAGCGGTAATTATAATCAGCCCGTTCGCGCAGCCTTGATATTTCTGTAGCTTGCTGCGCGGCATGGTACTGTTCTTCCAATTGCTGTACGATGGCCAGTTTTTGTCCGTCAAATACCTTTTTGTAATAGTCGAGATACTGTTTGTAATACCGCAGCGCCTTTTTTGTATCGCCGCTTTTTTCGGCGATAGTCGCAAGGCCAAGCACCATCCTTGATCTTGTGATGTCCGCTGCTGACGAAGCGGTTGCCAGTTCCGTTAATCCGGTCAGCAAAAATTGCTCGGCCTTTTTAAAATTTCGTTCCCGCAGTGCGTATTCGCTCAACATACCGTAACAATTTGCTATCACCTCATGTCCGTTAGTACGGCGGGCAATCTCCAGCGCGATGTTTATATAACGCTGCGCACTGTCTCTGTACGTTACCGGGTAATATTTAAAATAGCTGTTGGCAATGTTCAACGCGGTTGCCGACGCGTTGCTTTGGATAAAGATACGATCGCGGCTGTGCAGGTAATAATCCATAGCCCGGCGGTAGTAGGCCATTGATGAATCAAGCAAACGGCGGTTGGTACTATCACGTTCAAATACCGAAAAAAAACTATGCCCTACAGACATATAGCCTATCTGCATATCATCGCCCAAGGCGCTTTTACGGGCATTTTGTAAACTTAACAAGGCATATTTACGCTGTTTAAGTGTATCGCTGCCATAGGCGTAAATACTCGCGATATAATGATTGATCAATGAGCGGTAGCTATAGGCTCGCCTCTCCGAAACGTTCTGGATTAATTGATCGGCTTTAAGGAGTTCAGCTATTGCTTTTTCGTTGTCACCCTTTACCAACTCGAGCCAGCCTTTACGCAGCCAGGCGTAAGCGGTAAATGTTTTATTGTTGCTTTGTTTGGCACATTTTAACGCGCTATCTATGTAGGTGTTAGCTCGTGCTTCCTGCTCTTTACGCATCAAGATGTGGCCAACTGCGGCATAGCAAAAACTTTTAGTTCCGGCGTCATCATACTTTTTCGATTCTGATAAAGCTTTTAAAGCGGTAGCAAGTGACTGATCCGGATTGCTTTCATTCATGGCGCGAGCCAGCTCCGCCATCACAACGGGCTTATCCTCGCCCTTCGCTTTGCTTGCCGAGATCTTTAACGAATCTATAATCAGCTTTTGCGCAACGGCATTATTTTGAAAAAAGAAAGTGCACAGACAACTCGTAACAATAAATAACTTCTTTAACTGCATCGGCTTTAGGTACTTACGCTGCTTTGGTTTTATCGCTAATTATAGTAATTAGCCCTTGCAGCAGTATTGTAACATAATAAGTTATGAAATTGTTGTAGACGATTTGTAGACATAGTAGACGCAGCTTGTAGACGACTTGTAGCCGCCTATTATTTGGATGAGGCTTAAAAGCGCCCATACCTTTGTGTCAACATCATTCATTAATAACCTTTAAAAACAAAAGCTATGTCAAACAAAACAAAAGCCATTGTGGCCTACATTACTATCATCGGATGGATCATTGCTTATTTAGATTACAAAAAAAGCACAGACAAAAGTCCACTGGTTAATTACCACTTGGGTCAATCACTCGGCCTGATCATATTTTCGTTTGTGCTGGGCATCGCGGTTACCATACTGGTCTCTATCGTGCCTTCACTTTATTTTCTGTCAATGATTGTTAGCCTGGTATCACTTGTGTTATTGCTACTGGGCATCATAACTGCTAACAATGAAACCATTAAACCGCTGCCTATTGTAGGCAAGCTGTTTGAAGGTAAATTCAACTTTGCCTCCTAAACCTGTCATGCGGAAAGGCGGGGAGCTTGCAGCTTCCCGCTTTCTGTTTAACCCGATTGTTCACCTGATATGCATGGCCATGAACATCCGTAAGCTGTTAGCACGCCTGGGTATTTTCTCGATGGTGCAAATATCACTATTGAGTTGCGGGCAGCGTAATGCTCCTTACGAGGAAGCATTCAAATTGCCTGACGTGCCCTTGATCTTCGCGCTCGATGATAATTACTTACGTCCTGACTCAACTGACGTGGTGACCAGGCTTGACAGCCTTGGCCCGCGGCTAAGTGTAAAAATTCGGACGCTTAGCAAGGCCGATTATGATTCGTTGCGTGTAGATACCATGCATTTTAAGGATAAAAACTACTACAGTAATTGGGACGGGCAAAAACGCGGATATTATTGGCTGATACAGGGGCTCACCTTTTCGACGGGTACAAAGCGGGACAAGGACGGAAGAGAAATAGAAATTTATGATCGCATTGACGAGAACTTTATGCTTCAGCCTGTAAGGCAGCCCGCGAAAGGAGAGGAGTATCCTATCGTTAATTACGATGTAATGGACGAGTATTGGTCATCATTACGGGCGGATGCCGTAGGCGTTACCTGTATGGCGAATAATGAGTTACTCATCATGGCTCATCCTATACGTAAAAAGCTGCGCGGCCCGGATTATTACTATAAACTGCTGTCGTCAAAGGATAGCGTTGCAGTGCCGGCTTATCATGATAAGGTCGACTCCGGAAAACTCATCTGCCTGCAGGTACAAATCACCGAATTTAAAAAGTAAACCTGTAAAACTTATGCTTTTAGGTGCGAATAATAACTTAAGCACAACACGCGGCAGTAGCGAAGAGGAGCTTATTTGCCGATTGATTAATGCCGGCTGTTTTGCTGATGCCTATTTGTTGTTGCAAGCAGAACAGCCCGACTTGCCGGCGACCCAGTTTAACCTGGCGCTTTGCTACTATTCGGTAGAATGCTACAAAGAAGCATTAGCATGTGCTGAAAAAGCGAGGGTGTTGTTGCCGGTATTTCAATCCAAACCAAACCGGGATAACGATGTATGGTATAAAACCATGCGTGATAATCAAAATCAACTTAGCAATTATAAGCAAGCGCTTAGCTCCAGGTATATTGAACTGTTGCCCGTTCTGGTTGCTGACGCAATTGTGCGGCTGAAAACTGATTGCTGGCTGCAACTGAAGGATTATGCCCGGGTAATTGAAACAGCAACACCCATCGCATACAAAAACTACCTTAACATAACCGAGGCTTTAAACGTAGCCCGTAAAAACAGCTGATTTATGACAAACGATTTTAATAAGATAAGAGACGCTTACCACCGCAATATGTTTGCGCAACCGGCCGAACGTACTGATGTTATAGCTTTATACCGCGAACTTGCCGACCTGAACATCACCGGCGACGGTGAGGAAGGCCTTTACCATCTGGCGGCGCGGTTTACTGATACCGATGCCATACGCTTGTTAAATGATGCCGGTGTTAAACCCCGCCCGGCAAAGTATGGCGATACGCCTTTACATGCGCTCGCCACAACAAAGTTTGATTTAAGCAGCGCGGATTTAGACGAAAAGGCGAAACGTGTGTATGATACTGCCACTATACTGCTCGAAATAGGCGTTAACGCTAAAAAGAAAAATGATTCAGGCAAGCTCGCCTATTTTGATGCAGCCCTGGTTTACCTGTACCCAATGCTTGATGCGCTGGGAGATGCTGGTATTAAGATGGACGTTACCGATAGCGAGGGTAAAAACCTGTTGCATTTAATATGCGAAAAATTGGTTCATCGTAAAACTATACCGGGCGCAGTTGATGCTGCAGCTAAAACAGTGAGGATATTGGTTGATAAAGGGGGCATCGATCTGGAAGATAAGGATGTTTACGGCACCACACCTTTAACCTATGCGCAACGCAGCGGTGTAAAGGAGATTGCGGCAATTATATCAGGTGATGAAGAGGCCGGTGCTACAGGCGGAATGACGCTGCATGAGGCTGTATTAAACCGGGATGTTGAAGCTGTTGAGGCCGTCATAAATAATGGCGCGGATTTGAATGAGCTGTCTGACCAATATCGTAGTACACCTTTAATGCTGGCTTGCGAATATCCTTCGCTGCCAATGGTGCACTTACTTGTAAAAGCTGGTGCCGATGTAAATTACAGCACAGGTAGCGGGCAAACTGCCGTGTTACAATTGCTTACCAAATCGGTAAGTAACATGGGGCGGGGCATGAGCCAGGATACGCGGGATATTGTAAAGATGCTGCGCGCCCTGATTGATGGTGGCCTTGATTTAGACGCCGTAGTGAACAATGAAGGCGACACCGCGTTGAATATGGTATGCCAGGCGGGTTATATGGCCGATTTGAATACAGCCTTGGCTGGAGAACTGATTGACGCAGGCTGCGATATCAACAAACCTAACACCGATGGCAAAACGCCGTTAATGAGCTTTGCGCAACGTGGCAATGAGAATAAATTCGGAATAGCTGAATTATTGCTGGATAATAACGCTGATACCGGTTATACAGATAAAACGGGCAATACGGCACTTACCTACGCGGCGTCCAACAGCGACCATATGTCGGCCAAAAAAATTGTATCGTTATTGATTGATGCAGGGGTTGATAATGTAGAAAAGGTTAACAATGCCGGCCAAACCGCTATGGATATAGCCGTGCAAAATAATAACGAAGCCGTAGTAAAATTACTGCTGGTTTAAAGAATTACACTATGGATAACATGTTTTTGAACGCATGTAAAAATGCGCAAAAAGGAATAGTACAAGCCTTTTTAAAAAAAGGCGGAATAAATATTGATAAACGCGATGCAGTTGGTAATACGCCGCTTTATTACGTAGCTGCCAAAGGCGCAAAGGATATTGTTAAAATGCTGATTGATGCGGGTGCCGATGTAAACCTTGCCAACAACACCAGTGAAACACCACTGCACTGTGCGGCGCGTATTGGCAGTAAGGATATTATAAAGCAACTAACTGATGCCGGTGCCGACATAAACGCGGCTAATAATTACGGCCAAACGCCGGTGTTTTATGCTGTGCTGGCCAGCAAAACAGAAACCGCGCTTTACCTGATTTCATTAGGCGCCGATACCGAGGCGAAGGATAACGGTGGCTACAATATCTACGATCATGCTACGGCAAACGGTATGCGTGATCTTGTAAGCTCGCTATCAGCTAATAATGCCACACAAAAGGATGATCATGGTAATACCCCATTACACCAGGCGGTATATAATAATCAAAGTGAAACGGTTAATGCACTGCTGCGCCACGGAACGTTAAATCTGAACGAGTTAAATAATAATGGTGTAAGCGCGCTTATACTGGCTGTAGATAACTCCAACATTCATTTAGTGGAATTGCTTATTAAGAACAGCGCGGACGTTAACCTGCATGTACTCAATGGCAATTCTGCGTTGCATTACGCGGCGGGGATGGGTAATCATCATATAGGCAACGTATTATTAAATGCTGGTGCCGATATTAACTCGCGTAACAGCTTTAGCGAAACCCCGCTTATCGTAGCCGCGCAGTGCGGGTTTAATGATTTTACCGCGTTGTTGATTGAGCAGGGAGCCGATGTTAACGCGGTTGATAACAACAGCCGCAGCGCAATGGATTTCGCCAGCGAGCGGGGTTATACCGAAATTGTGGAGCAATTGCTGATGGCTGGTGCCGGTAGTTAATCGTTATCTGTAATTTCCAGGTGATTAAGGCGCATATCTTACGGTATGTGCTTTTTTGCTTACCGTCAAAATAAGTAAATTTGTTTATGGATGCATCGATGATACCCCGTATGGAGCTGGAAAAGTTTGCGCACGATGAGTATAAGGTGCCGCTACTCAACCTCGAACATTATCCGCTTGATTCAAAATATTTTGTAATACAAAACCGGGATAACTATCCGGTTAAGGATTATATATCGCCGCACCGCCGTAAGTTTTACAAGATATTTCATATGACGGCCGGAACAGGTGTTCTTATCATCGGCTTGCACCGCTATGAGATGGGGCCGAATGAGATAGCTTTTCTTCATCCCGACGAGATTATGGCATGGCAAACCACATCCGAAGAAACGGGCGGGCATTTTTGTTTGATACATCCTGCTTATTTTGAGCATGATGCCGACCATGTGCTGCATCTGCTTCGTCAATACCCTTATTTTAAACCCGCCAACTGCGTTGTACGATTAAACGAAGCTCAATCTGCCAACATAAACGGCAACTTTGAGGTAATGCTGAATGAGGACAGGGGCGATAATGTAGATAAGAAACAAGCCATATTACTGCAACTGCAAATGATGCTGCTGGAGGCGCAGCGTGCAGGGCGTACACGACCGGAAAAGACGGTATCAGAAGGGTATGGCTACATATATCGTTTCCTGTCGTTATTGGAGTCAGCCTTTAAGGTACAGCAGCGCGACAGTATTGTGAAGCTTAAAACCGCCGCCGAGTTTGCTGATCAACTGCATGTACACCCCAACTACCTTAACTCGCTGGTTAAAAGCCATACCGGTAAAACCCTACGCGAGCATATTCAGGACAGGCTGCTCTACGAAGCGAAGTCGCTATTGGTACAAACCGACTGGGACATCAGCGAAATAAGCGACGGACTGGGCTTTTCCGGACAGGCCGCATTCACCTCATTTTTCAGGAAGAAGGCTAATTTGTCGCCGTCTGTTTTCAGGAAAAGTACGCTGGCACCCGCCAATATTTGAAACTCGCAAATATCTCTATGATTTGAATAAGTGCTAGCCGGGTCATTGTAGCCACCTTTGTATCATACAATTAAATAATCATTGTCATGAAAACACAAAAAGTATGGTTCGTTACAGGAGCTTCAAAAGGTTTAGGTTTAACACTTGTAAAACGTTTGCTTAAGGAGGGTTATAAAGTTGCCGCTACATCTCGTGATGCCGCCGCGCTGAGCGAAGAGGTAGGTTATACCGGCCCCGACTTTTTACCCGTGCAGATGGATTTGGTTAATAACGATAGTGTGGCCAAAACCGTTGCTCAAATTATAGCTACATTAGGTGGTATTGATGTTGTAATTAATAACGCCGGTTACGGTCAGCTGGGTACTCTGGAAGAACTGACCGATGCCGAAGCCCGTCAGAATTTTGATGTTAACGTATTCGGCTCGTTAAATGTTGTCCGCAACGTGATGCCTCACTTTCGCGAAAAGAGGGCAGGGGCTTTCTTCAACATTTCCTCAATAGCAGGTTTTTTAGGCACCTTCCCCGGTTGGGGTGTTTACAATGCTACAAAGTTTGCTGTGGCCGGTTTTACCGAGGCCTTATCAGCAGAGGTAAAATCAATGGGCATCAGTGCTACTATTGTTTACCCCGGATATTTTAAAACCAACTTCCTGCTGCAAGGTTCATTACGCACCGCCGCCAGCCCGATAGCTGATTACAAAGAAGCCCGCGACCTGGAAGTGATCCATAATGAGCAGATCATCGGCAGTCAGCCCGGCGATCCGGAAAATGCCGCCGCTGCTTTCATTAAAGTAGCCGAAATGGAGAACCGCCCGCTGCATTTGTTCCTCGGGTCGGATGCATTCGCTATGGCGAACAACAAGATAGGGGCCGTTCAACAAGATCTGGATGCCTTTGAAAGCATTAGTAAATCAACCGATTTTCAAAAGTAACAGTCGCCCTGTAAGCAGCCAATAAACAAGACGGCAGGCCATCAAATCTGCCGCCTTGTTTTATGAAACAGCCGGAGTAAAAAATAAAACCTGATGCCTTCACTCAGGGCGCTTTCCAAACTTATGCGGCGTTGTTGCAACTCAATAAAATCCTTGGAGATAGCCATCCCCAGGCCTGCATAATGGTTTGCATGACCTGGTCGCTTTTTATTTATATCTTCCGCGCCAGGTGATATGCAACCTCTTTCAATGCCAACTCCGCAATTGCAATGGGCTTTTCAGCAGCACATGGCTTCCTGCAGCATACGGTAGATTTTGTCCACGCCGGCGCTCATGTCAATATACACCTTTAGCTTGCCACGCCTCGAGTGCTTCACCAGCTCTATGAACTCCTTTTCCAAATTGTCGCTGTTTTGGTTACTACCGGCCATACCTTTTATTAACTGTTATAAGAGTAAGCACGGGAAATGCATTTTTACCTTACCGGCGCGTAAGTAATATGGTATAAATTGATACCGCAAGGCTGATAAAGTTGTATATGAACGATTTATTCGTTATCAAAAAATCACCCACAAAAAACCTTACAAAATGTATAGGTATCTTTCAAAAACCGAAAGATATGATTCACAGGCAGGTGCCCGCTTAGCTCAGAAAAATGCCCGCTAATAGACGCACGACAGACGTTCAAACATTGATTTGTGCACCGGCCTGCACAATAGTTTCGTTATTAATAGAGGATAGTTGCGGAATATGGCCAAGCAATTTTACCCCGGTATAGTTGAGTATAAAATCTTCAGAATACTTATCGCTGTCGCCATTAAACAGTATGCCTTTAATAGCGATATTATACTGTTTTAATAAGGATATGGATAACAGCGTATGGTTAATACTGCCCAGGTAATTTTGCGATACCAGGATTACCTTCGCACCTAAATATTTGATCAGATCTATTATCAAATGCTCATTATTCAGCGGCACCATCAGGCCCCCTGCACCCTCAATAATCAATTGGTTATTGGTTTGCGGAAGTGTAAATTTATTCAGTTTAATGGTGATACCATCAATAGCTGCCGATTTATGGGGCGAATAAGGTTGTGTAAGCCGATATGTCTCCGGGTGAAAAACAGTTATGGGGTTGCTCACCATCGCTTGCAATTTCAAAGTGTCACTATCATTTAAGTCGCCGGATTGTATGGGTTTCCAATAGTCGGCTTTCAGTTTTTCAACCACAACGGCCGATGTAATGGTTTTGCCAATGCCGGTACCAATGCCGGTAATAAATAGGGGTTGCTTATCGCTCATGCAGAAATTTATTTAGGGTCTCGGTAAGTAATAATATCTCATCCGGAGTGCTGTAAGCGTGCAAACATATCCTGATACGTTCGCTGCCCTGCTGCACGGTCGGGCTTAAAATCGGGCGTACATCAATGCCTTTTTGCTGTAGTGTCGAGGCTATCAGCTTCGCCTTTTCGTTGCTTTTTAAGATGATGCACTGGATGGCGCTTTCGCTTTCAATGAGTGGAAAATCCTCATGCTTATCAATGGTACTTTTAAACAGCGCTATATTACTTTTTAGTGTAGAAATAGCTTCATCTGCATCCCTCAAAAATATATAGGCTGTTTTTACAGATGCCACTTGATGGAAGGATGCCGCGGTAGTATAAATAAACGCCCGCGCAAAGTTGATCAGGTAATTCCTTAGATTATCGCTGCCTAAAACTACGGCACCGTGGCAGCCCAATGCCTTGCCAAAAGTGATCACCCGTGCAAATACCCTGTTGTGCAAGCCAAACTGTTGTACCAAACCTGTTTTATATAAGCCGATGGCATGTGCCTCGTCAACAATTACGGCAGCGTTGTAGCTGTCGGCTAAATCAAGGATTTCAGCAATAGGCGATGAATCGCCATCCATAGAATAAATACTTTCAATACCTATATATATGGAGCCTTTAGCTGCCTTGAGTTTGTCCGCTAAACTTTGCAGGTCGTTATGTTTAAAAGTATAGCGGTTGGCGTTACTTAGCCGCGCGCCGTCAATGATGGAGGCGTGGGCCAGTTCATCTAAAATGATGGTATCGCCGCGTTGCGGGAGGGACGAGAAAAGGCCTATATTGGCATCATATCCAGAATTGAAAAGCAGCCCTGCCTCAGCTTCATGATAGCCGGCTATACTTGCCTCCAACTGCTCCGTATATTGCAGATTACCGGCCAGCAACCGTGAACCTGCGGAGCCGTTATGATTTTCTGGATATGCTCCAATTTCCTCGGCTATTTTTTGTTTCAGTTGCGGCGACCGGGCAAAGCCAAGGTAATCGTTCGAGCAAAAGTCGATCAGCGTATTCTCCGGTTTCAGGGTACGGTAATTGCCAGCCTGTTGCCTGTCTGCCAATCGTTGCTGAATGAAATCTGCCGCGCGTTTCAAAATACTAATGAGTTTGGGCAAAAATAAAAAAAGCGGCTGATAGCCGCTTTGGTATTTCTATAATAAAATGGCAGGCTTATTTACCGCCGCCGCCGTTCTGGCGCATACGGTTCATACGTTCCTGCTGCATTTTGTCAAACTCAGCGGCTTGTTCGGTAGTTAAAACCGCTTTTACCTGCTTGTTGGTTGAGTCCATCAGCGGGCGCATTGAACTGCGGAAATCGCCGCCGGCTTTACGCAGGCTGTCCATTTTCGTAAACTGCGTTTTGTAGATGGCCGTTACCTTGGCGGTCTGGTCATCGTTCAGTTTTAGCTGGGTTTGCAATTGCTTTGCCCTGTCTTCCGGATTAAACCTTCTGCCGCCGCCCTGGGCGTGGCTTGCTGCTGCTATTCCTAAGAAGAAGCAGCACATTAACAAAAATTTTTTCATCGTTTTTAAGTTGTGTTACAGATGCTTGGATAAATGTAGTTCCAAATAGTTTAGTTGCATCCGTGTAACTTAATTGTTGCCTTGCAGCTTTGATATGGATCGTTGCATCTGTGCCATCATGCTGGTCAGGCTCTCCATGGTAGGTTCAGGCGTTGGCTGCGGCAGTTGGGTTGATATATAACCTTTGGCCTTCCATATCTCCAGCACGTCCTCGCCGCTTATTTCGTAAGGGTCGTAAGCCGGGTTATCTGATATCAGTTTCAGTTTTTTATTATCCCTGAATTTATTGCCAATACGTTTATATACTACACCATCATTTTTTGATATCACCACGTAGGTTTCGCCGGGTTTAACCTCAGCCCAGTTGTCAACGTACTGACCTATAATTATAGCGCCGGAGGGGAGTGGTAACATCGAGTCCCCTTTGATCTCGAAGGCGCGGTAAGTCCCTTGGTTAAACATCGGCAGGTAAAACTTAGGTAACTGCGCTACATATTCAGGGTCGGCATAACCATTAAGGTAACCTGCGCTGGCTTTCATCGGTACCAGCTCTATGTTTTCGTTGTCATCCTTATCAACTGATATACTAAGCACCCTTAAATTTGCAGGGTTACCCTTTGGCTTAGGCGCCCATTTATCATCAATGGTCTCGTTTATAAAATCATCAATACTAATCTCGAAAAAAGATGCTATAGTTTTTAGTAAATCATATTTAGGTTCGGCGCGCTGCTCCTCGTAAGCGCCCACTAACGAGCGTTTTATACCTATCTGATCTGCAAACTGTTGCTGTGTAAGGCCCTTCTTTTTACGGAGGTATTTAATATTTGATGAAATAATTGACATAAAATTTGGATTTACTAAAACTGTTAGTATTTTTATGCTCATAAAATTAGTAATTATTTTTTAAACAACAAATTTTATTATCATGAAACGCTATATTTATATCATAACCGACCGTAACCGCAATAACTTACACGTAGGCCTTTGTGCTGATTTGCTAAAAACACTGGATTTTTACAAGCAGATGCCAACCCTGTTTTTTGACAGTGCACAGCAGTTAAGCCGCCTGGTGTATTTTGAGGAGATCAACTCGGAGGAGCAGGCTATGGAACGCTTTAAGTATGTAAGCACCTTTACCCGCCCGCAAAAGGAGAAAATGATAAGAGCCGTAAATAAGGAATGGATAGACCTGACCATCGGCCTGAATTTGGAAAACAATATGCGCCAGAGGCCGCAAATGCGCCCTGCACTAAGCAGCGTACGCAGGTCTGCCGTTACCTTTTAATATATAGCCCGACCTTTAGCTTTGCTACTTAACGGTTAGTGGGATAGGCAAGCTTACAGATAAGGCTGCCGTGAGTGTATGAAGCACCCCGTTACCGACCATAATATCATATCTGCTGATAATGGTTTGTAAGCCGAATGCGTCGGTAAGTATAATGTTTCGGTTGGTATTAACTTTAGCGTATAACGTACTTGGCGTTATGGTAGTCAATTTAGCCTGGCCATTACCCGCATTTATCAACCTCGAAACATCTGCGGAGGTTAACTTTCCCTGTAATATATAACCCTTAACATAACTAACAAGCGCAGCCTTGTTTTCGGGCTTGCGCAAAGTATCCAACATGCCGGCAGGTAAACCCTCAAACGCTTTGTTGGTAGGTGCCAGTACCGTAATAGGTTTAGTGGCTGTTATAGTGCTTTTTAATCCGGCCTGTTCTATCAATCCTACGAACACCGAAAAATTAGGTACGGATTTAAGATTATCATAAACACTTTTGTTAGATACCATTACACTGCCTTCAACACTCTTTGAAGTAATGGCATTTGTTTGCGCCCATGCAGACTGCAAAGAAATGAATACTAATAGAACCCCAAGCAGTTTAAACCGCATAAAAACTAAGTTACACATATCCCTAATAACTACCAGCCTGGTGTAAAGTTGAAACCAAACACCGGTTTTTTAACATCGGTACGGTTAAACGGTAAAGCGAAGTATGGCTCAAGTATTAATGCGCCAAAAAGATTTACCCGTAACGATATACCCGCGCTTAACGCCGGCACGCGCTGGTTATTGTTATACAATGGCGCATTTAAGTCCTGATAAGTTTGCCCGTTAGGATCAAGCACCGGCTGTCCAGACTCATCCCTCAACACATCGTAACCTAAAAAGTCTGGCCCTCTTTGAAACTTGATCTGGTTACCTGCATTCCAGGCTAAACCGGCATCAAAAAACAGGTTAAGATCAGTAAAAAGGAAGTTTGATTTGATCTGCGCTAATTTCTCCGGACCGGTAAATGGCAGCCTGATCTCAAAGTTGGCCACCGCTATGCGGCTACCCGAAAGCTGGTTAAAGCCAAAACCATTTGTTGGTAATCTGTCGGCATTGTAAAAGCTCTGCGATTCGTAACCACGTATCAGGAAAGGGTAACCTACATACAACGGGTATAAGTTGTTCTCGCCAAAGCGACCGGTACCGTATAAACGGCCGGCAAATGTAACCGGCGCCACGCGGATGTATTTACGCAAATCAATAGTAGGGGCGAAGAATTTATAGGTACCAAACACATATTGCGCTTCAATATGGTATCTGAAACCGTTTAACGGAGCCGTGATACCGAAGAATGAATTATCACCAATCAGCGCTACACTTGAGTTTACCAGTGCAAAAGAGTTGAGGTTAAATCCGAAATTTAAGTTATCAACTTCTGAATTCGGGACTTTTTTACGGTTAAAATCGTAATAATACAGTTGAGATGTAGCGGTATCTATTACATAAGTATTGCGGTAGCGGTCGGTGCGATAAGTGTTATATGATGCACCCAAGCCGAACTGAATACGATTAATACGCGAAATAGGGTAGGAGGTGAAAAGGTTAACCGCATCCTCAAAGTTACGGATGACGTAGCTGTCTTCATTATAAACACGTTCCTGGTTACCGTTTATTTCCTGTGTACCAACAGATGTATTATAGAAGCCAAACTGGTAAGGTATGTGCGATACACTGATGCCCTTATCCCAACGGCCTTTTTGATTGATGTAGGCTACCTGGGCGCCAAAATCGTAAATCTGTCCGTTTACTGATGCAGCGGCGTACAGTTGGTTTTGTCCTAATATATCACTAAAAATACCTTGAATGCCACTTGACAGGCCGGTTCCATAAAAGCTGTTCACACCGATGCCTATACCACTGCTCGCCAAAGCATCCAGTTTAAACATGGGTTTGTAAGGCGCGCTCTTTATTGAATCTGTACGCAGACGCGGATAGGCCAAAAAGTTATTCAGGTTGGAGTTGATCAGGTCAACGCCTACCGAGCGTGGCGGCGGCAGCATACCTGCGGTAAAGTCTACCGTACTGCTCTGTACCGTTTCCGGCTTAAAGTCGGTAGCCTTGGCATTATACAATGTATACTTTTGCGCGCGGTAGTACGAGTAAACAATATCATCGTTGTTAGATACACTCAGCGCGGGCGAAAACTCAGTAATACCGCTAATACCGGTAAAATAATTGGTGAGGCGCTCGGTTTTGCCGCTTGCCAATTCATAGCTGTAAAGGTTACGGAAACCATCCTGGTTTGACAGGAAATAGATTTTACTACCATCAGCCGAGTATTGCGGATTCAGGTTATTAGCGCCATCGAATACTTTTATATCGGTTATCTTGCCGGTAGCAAGGTCAAGTTCAGCCAGGTTGAAGGGAATATCCTGCGCAGTGCGTTTATCATAAGTAGTACGGTCACTACTGAAGATGATCTTTTTACCATCCTTTGAGTAGCTTGGCTGATAGTCGGAATATTTATCGTTCGTAAGCTGGGTTACTTTTTTGGTATCGAAGTTATAACTGTACAAATCGCCTTGGCCTTCATATAATCCTTGGAACACCACGTTCTTACCATCCGGCGACCATGACAGGTTACTGAATTGCTCAGCCTTGCCCATCGGGATGTTGTGCCGCATGCGGCCGCTCGGCACATCTATCACCACCATTTGGTTACGACCTTTATTGAAAACGCTGAATGCGAACTGCTTTCCATCCGGCGACCACGCGCCTGCAGACTCTATAAAGTTGAATTCATCAATGTGCGTGTTAGATATTTTGCTGGTCAGCTTCTTGATGATCTTCCCCGTCTTCGCATCAGCTAAAAAGAGATCAATACTGAATAAGTCCTTTGAAGAGAGAAAGGTAATATACTTGCCATCCGGACTAACGCTTGGTGCAACGTTCATGTCGCTGCCGTTCTTGTTGTCGATCACCTTAAAACCTATAGCCCTTTGAGCGGTGTCCTTCAGCATCGGTTTATAGGTTGCCTCTATTGAATTTTTCCATAAGGTAGACAGTGTTTTGTCGTCGTACCCAAACGTTCGCCTAATGCCGTACTGCAAACCAAAACGTGCGGTGTTTTTAAAAAACGGCACAATCACCGTATCGCCATAGGTTGAACCAATGAAGGACCAGAATGCCTCACCATACCGGTAAGGGAAATATTTGTTGCTCTCTGTAAGATCCTTTACCGTCGGAATATCCTTGTTCAGGTAGGCATCACGCATCCACATAGCGGTGTAAGCATCCTTTTTGCCGATGGACAGATACTCCGCCATACCCTCTATCATCCACAAAGGAATATTGTTCAGGTTTTCGTAACTGGTTGAATCCTTACCCAACAGAATATGGTATTGAAACGCGTGCACCAACTCATGGCCCAAAACGTGGCGGGTGGTGTGGTTGGTTTCCATTATAGGCATTACCACACGGTTTTTTAAACCCTCAGTAACACCGCCGGTACCCACGCTTATCTCCCCGTCGATAGCGGTGGTTTGCTGAAAATCGGGGTGGTTATTATAAATGATAATCGGGTTAGGGCGACTAAACGTATCCCTGAAAATCTGTTGGTGCAGCGTATACCAAAGCTCATTCTCCTGTGCAAAACGTCGTATCAGGCTATCATTCTTCATGTAATAGTAGATATCAAAGTGCGGCGTTTTGTACACCTTGAAATCGAGCTTTTTATAACGTACTTTATTTTGACCGAAGTACTGCGCCTTGCTTTGCTGCGGATTAAGTAATGCGATAAGCAGCACACTTAAAAGCGCGAACATGTATCGGGCTGATTTGCCGGTAAAAATGCAGGTGTAAAGTTTGTTCATAAATGCTGTGATAGAATGAAGCTAATTTACTGAAATTAAGGTTTAAGCGTGTGCAATAATATTATTGGCCCGGAGGCGGCGTTTCACCACCTTCGGGATTATCAGGCAGGGTAAGCGTAGGCTCTGTTACTGTACTGTCGGCGCTTACTTCTGTACTGTCTGTAGATGCGGTATCAACGCGGATGCGGGGCGATGGGCACATATATTGTTTAGTAATTTTAACCCATGGTTTCGGGAAAGGCCCTTCTGTGTATCCTGATTTCGGGTCGGCATAAACCATCTCCATAAACTTACCGAATATAGGCAGCGCGGTGCGCGAACCTTCGCCGGTTTCGGATGTTTTAAAGTGTACGCTGCGGTCATCAGCCCCTACCCAAACACCGGTAACCAAATCTTTGGTGATGCCCATGTACCAGCCGTCCACATAGTCGGAAGATGTTCCGGTTTTGCCGCCTATCTGGTTGTTCTTCTTCCACAGGTCGTACTCCCAAAGCGCTTGTGATGTGCCGCCAGGTTCTTCCATACCCCCTCTAAACATATAGAGCATTAACCAAGCCGTTTCCTCGCTGATTACGCGCTCTTTTTTAAGCTCAAATTCTTCAATTACGTTACCCTGATGGTCAGTGATACGTGTTACCAGCAATGGATCAAGCTTTTCGCCTTTATTTAAAAAGGTGCTGTAAGCACGCACCATTTCATATACCGAAACATCATTTGAGCCTAATGATACCGATGGGACCGATTTCAGGTAGCTTTCAATACCGCATTTGTGGGCGTAGTTAACAACTTTATCCCAACCAACCTCATTGGTTAGCTGTGCCGTTATAGAATTTACAGATTTGCCCATGGCCCAGCGTAACGACATTTCGCGGTATGAGAAATTAAAATCGGCATTGTTAGGCGACCATTCCTCATCCTTGCCCTCGTCTTGATAACGGATGGTTACCGGCTTGTCGGTAAACTTATCGCACGGGGTATAGCCATTATCTATGGCGGTAAGGTAAGCGAAAGGTTTAAAAGTTGAGCCTGCCTGGCGTTTGGCTTGTTTTACGTGATCGTAATTAAAATACTTATAATCAATGCCGCCAACCCAAACTTTTATTTTACCGGTAGCCGGTTCAAGCGACATCATGCCGGTATTTAATATTCGGGCATAGTATTTTATGGAGTCGATGCTTGAAAAGGTGGTGTCCTGATCGCCTTTCCAGGTAAATACGCGCATTCTTTTCTTAGTATTAAAGTACTCCTGTATCTTGGTGGTATCACCGTTGTATTTCTTTTTCAGGATGCTGTAAATAGGCAGGCGTTGTTCGGCTTTCAATATAAAGTCCTTTATTTCGTTGCCTTTTGAGTCGCGCCAGGGGTTTTGTTTACCCCATACGTTATTAAACCTGCGCTGTAAGGTTTTCATTTTATCGGCTACAGCTTCTTCGGCATATTTTTGTAACCGCGAGTCGATAGTGGTATATATCTTCAGACCATCCTCATACAAATCATAGTCGTTTTCTTTACACCACTTATCCAGCCATTTTTCAACGGCGCGGCGCAGGTACGAATCGCCATGCGAATCCTGGTCTACGTAGCTCAAATCAAGCTTCATAGGTGCCTTGCTGTAACGTTGCTGCTCGGCCTCGCTAATAAAGTTATTTTTGCGCATCTGGCTCAGTACCACATTGCGCCGCTCGGTCGATTTTTCAGGGTTACGTATCGGGTTGTAAGTAGAAGTAGCCTTAAGCATACCAATTAACGTGGCCGCTTGCGCAGGGTTAACCTGGTCCGGCTGCTCATTAAAATATTTTAAGGTAGCTGTTTTTATACCGAAGGAGTTGTTACCAAACGGCACCGTATTAAAATACATAGTAAGTATTTGCTGCTTGGTATAAACATGCTCAATTTTATACGCGGTAAGCCACTCCTTAAATTTATATATCACCGTACCCAGGCCCGGCACACGGCTCAGCACGCCCCTCGCTTTCTTTTTACGGGTGCTAAAAAGGTTTTTAGCCAACTGCTGTGTAATGGTACTACCGCCGCGGCGATCGCCTTGCGCGGTTGATACCATACTGCTGAAAAATGACAGAAAATCAACACCGCCATGGCTGTAAAAGCGCGAATCCTCGGTGGCTATAAGGGCGTTGATCAGGTTAGGCGAGATGTCTTTATAGTCGACAGGTGAGCGGTTCTCTTTATAAAACTGGCCGATGAGTTTTCCGTCAGCCGTATAAACTTCTGATCCTACCGAAAGCACGGGAGTTTTTATATCCTCCATGTCAGGCGAATAGCCGAACAACCACAAAAAATTAAGTTCGATGGCGCAGAAAAAGATAATGACAAAATATATAAATATAACAAGATAGCGCAGGACGCGGTACTTTATGCGTTTGAACATTTGGTAAAGATGTAAAATTATGAAGCTAAATCATAACGGGACAACAAAATTTAACAACGTAAACCGGGTTAGTAAATTTTATAAACCACAATTTATTTTTGCTGAGAAACGCTTGTTTGCTGCTGCTTTGATGTGGGTTTTTCCAGGTCCTGCATAAAAAGTTTGTTGGCCATAACTCCGGTAAACACCTCGAACTCGCCGCCCTTAGCTATATCGCTATAATTTAGGTATAGTTTGTTGTAGCCGCTTTTTTCAAGGTTCATACCTTGTAAATAAAAATTTTTACGGGTGATGGCCGTACCACCGTTTACAATGCTGAACTGTTTATTGCTCGGCAGTGTGATGGTAGCCTTATCAAACTGCGGCAGGCCGATAAAGTATTGTCCGCCTGGTATTATGCTGTAAAAGCCCAGGCTGTTAGTAATATACCAGGCCGATATCTGGCCATTATAATCATTGCCGCTAAGGCCTGATGCTTCTGGCGCATAAAGCTGATTTATAATGCGGTTGATATAGCTCTGTGTTTTTTGCGAATTATCAGTAAAGGCGTACAAATAGGGTATAAAGTTATTATACAGGTAAGCCACGCTAAACTGCCCGGTAAAGCCTTCGATATAAATCGGGTGTTCTGTCAGGGTGCCGAAAAAGCTATCGAGCTTTTCCTCGAATGCGTCTTTACCGCCCATCATCTCTAATAGCGCTTCCTCATCGTGCGGCACCATAAAGGCATATTGCCAGGCATTGCCGCGTTCATAAGCTACGGTGTCGATGGGCTTAAAAGGTTCCTGCCACTTATCACCTGTTTTTGCCTGAAAGAAACCTGTTTTAATATTGAACAGTTTTTTCCACGATGAAGCCAACTGGTAATGTTCGTTGGCTTCCTGCGTTTTATTTAAAGCTTTAGCCATTTGCGCCGCAAGCCAGTTGTAATAGCTGTAAAACAAAGTTTTACTTACTGATAATGGCTTATTGCCCTGTACAAAGCCCTGCTGTTTTAAGCCCTCATTATTTAAGTTATTAAGTGACGAGCGGAGTTTCTGGTATGCTTTATCCGCATCAAACCCTTTTATGCCTTTGGCAGTTGCATCCAAAATAAGCTCATTAAAGGCCAGGTTGGTGTTATTGCCGCTTCCGTCAAGGTAACTCTTTATAAAATCTACCGTGCGTTTGGGGTCGGTAAGCGTTATCAACTGATAGCGCGAGCCGAAGGTATTAATAGGCGTAACATCATAGTAGGTGTAGCCCTCGCTTTTTGCGGTCTTATTATCGGTGGTAATGTAAGTGCCATCAGCATCATTAGCTATATTGGGCGTAAGCATGGTGTGATACATTGCGGTGTAAAATACGTTTTGCTTTAAAGCAGCAAAATCAGGCAATTTTACAACCTTTGGAGACGGTCGCCCATAAGGATTATAGGTAGCTGGCGCCGCTTCTTCCACACGAGGCACGGGCGGCGCGCCGCCAATGACCTCCATTTTACTTAACTCTTCCGTCCAGGTGGCTTTTGCCGCTTTTTGTATTTTACGCAGATCAAAATCGGGTATTTCGGTATCCAGGTTTTTCAGCGCACCGGCGGTACTAACATGCGATAGCCCGGTGCGGATAGCCACCTCGCCCGGATCATCAAATTGCAAGTAAAGTTTTACATCAGCTCCTGATGCACTCTTTTGCCCAACTTGCAACGCGCCATTTACAGCAATACCAAAAGTTTTAAACGGCTTTGAAAATTTGGCGTAGAAATAGGTGCTCCTTTTATTACCATCTGTGCCTGATGTGCGCAGACCGTGCACTTCATGGTCGTTTACAATTTCAACTTCGCTGTAAAGTATGCCGCCGCCATATTGCAGGTCAATGATCACATTAGCCTTCGGCGCGGTTGGGAAATCGTATACCTGCAAGCCGGCGCGGGAAGTAGCGGTAAGTTCAATCTCTACCTTGTTATTAAAGGTTACGTTATAAAAACCTACTGAAGCTTTTTCATACTTCTTTTTAAAAGATGCTGAACGTTTAGCCTGGCTTAATTCTGGCTGACCTATAGTCGGCATAAACAGAATTTCGCTATGCGGTAATCCGGATGCATCGGCGTAAACCGCATGGGTAAAGCCGTGTATGGTACTGTCAGTATATGAATAGCCATCCTGCGAGGTGCCGGTTACTGGCGTGAGCAGCACCATGCCATAAGGGGTAGCCGCACCGGGATAGGAGTGTCCGCTGCCAGCCGTACCAATAAAGGTGTTAACCAACGGTGTATGGTCTTTCTTTTTCTGTGCCGATGTGTTGGCCGTTACGAAAAATAACATCGCCGACAGGCAGGCACTGCTGTATGTAAACTTCATGAAGATTAATGTAGAATTTACCGTTTTAATCAACGCAAAATAAAGCGTTTATTTTGTGGTTACGTAAATAAAAACAGTTTACGCTACGGCCTTAGCAAAAGTTTTTGTGCCGATGCTATTTAGTTGATGGTAAAGCTATCCGCATCCTTCAAAAACGGGAGCGCGCGCCGTGTTTTTTCCAGTTCGATAGCGGCAATGGTGAAGGTATAAAGATCTTCCTCGTCGCGTTTATAATAGATCACCTTTCCGTTCGGATCAATACAGGTTGAATCGCCTGAATGATAAACTTCGTTACCATCATGCCCAACACGGTTAACTGCCACCACGTAGCTTTGGTTCTCTACCGCGCGGGCCGGTATCAGTGTGCGCCAGTGCAGTGCGCGGCGTTCAGGCCAGTTGGCCACAATCAACAGCAGGTCATACTCGCCGTTAACATTACGCTGCCACACCGGGAAACGCAGGTCATAGCAAATCATCGGGCAAACGTTCCAGCCTTTAAGTTCAACTATCAGGCGTTTATTGCCGGCGGTAAATTTTTCGTGTTCTTTACCAAGCGCGAATAAGTGGCGCTTATCATAATGTTCATGGCTACTGTCGGGGCGCATCCATATCAGGCGGTTGTAATACTTGCCGTCTTCCTCAATAATCAAGCTGCCGGTTATTACACAGTCAAACTTTTTGGCGGTCGCGGCCATCCACTGCATGGTTTTGCCGCCCATTTCTTCAGCAAGCGGCTCAACATTCATGGTAAAGCCGGTGTTAAACATCTCGGGCAGTACAATCAGGTCGGTTTTTTCACGTATGTTTGATAAGCGCAAACTGATGTTCTGCAGGTTCTTATCGGCATTTTCCCAAAACAGGTATCCCTGGAATACAGTGATTTTCAGATTATCCATAGGCAAGTATAGCTTAGCTAAAAGGCTAAATATTATTGCAATGTGTTAAAATTTATTTAAACTTTAATTAACCTATCAACGGCTTTATCTAAAGTTTCTTGTGTTTTGGCAAAACAAAAGCGAATCACCTTAAAGTCGGTACCCTTACTGTAAAAAGCTGATGTTGGTATGGCTGCTACGCCAAATTCCCTGGTTAAACGCACCACAAAATCCGTATCCTTTTCGTCACTAATAGCATCATAAAATACTGATTGGAAGTAGGATCCCTCGCAAGGCAGTAATTTAAACCTGCTCTGCTCAAGCCCGGCCCTGAAGTGGTCGCGCTTTTGCTGGAAAAAGCCTGGTAAATAGTTGTAATGTTCTTCGTTTTTCAGATATTCAGCTGCGGCGAACTGCATGGGCGTGTTTACGCTGAATACTAAGAACTGGTGTATCTTCCTGAACTCGCGCATCAGGTAGGCCGGGGCAATACAGTAACCCAGCTTCCACCCGGTAACATGAAAGGTTTTGCCAAGCGATGCTACAATAAAGCTGCGGTCGCGCAACTCTGCATAGCGTGCCATGCTTTCATGTGTGCGGCCGTCAAATATCAAATGCTCATAAACTTCGTCGCTTAAAATAAAAATATCCCTGCTATTGATGATGCTGATCAGTTGGTCAATATCTTCCTTACGCAGCATGGTGGCGGTAGGGTTATGCGGGGAATTCAGGATGATCATGCGGGTGCGGTTGGTGATCAGCCTTTTAACCATCTCCCAGTTTATGCGGTAATCGGGCGGTTCCAGTTGTAGTGATTTTACCAGGCCGCCCATCATACGTACTGCCGGGGCATAAGCATCGTAAGCCGGTTCAAAAATAATAACCTCATCATTAGGGTTTACTACAGTGCTAATTGCGGTATAAATAGCCTGTGTACCGCCTGCGGTTACGGTTATCTCCGTTTCCGGATCGTAAACTGCACCGTAAAGCTTTTCAGTTTTGGCGGCAATTACCTCGCGCAGGCTCATTAAACCGGCCATTGGCGCGTATTGGTTGTAGCCTTGCTGCATAGCCTGGCTAACCAGTTCTTTTAATTCAGCAGGGCAATCATAGTCCGGAAAACCCTGCGACAAATTGATAGCGCCCAGTTCGGCAGCCAGTGCCGACATGGTGGTAAATATAGTAGTGCCCGTTTGTGGTAGCTTTGATATTATAGGTATCATCAATGGCTAAAATACCGCAATAAGTAATTTGTTTACCATTTGTTGAAAAATAGCGTGTTTATTTTACACACTATCCATGGCCGATTGTCAGTTACCCGTAATAACCTGGTTACAGATTACAGCCGCTTGCGGTTATATTTCGGCTTTAAGGTTTAATAACTACTTTAGTGGTATGAAGTATGTGAAACTTTTAGCAGTTGTTGCCGTAGTTGCAACTATTATATCGTGCCAGCAAAAAGGTAAAAAAAACGATGTGCCTGTTGTTGGCTTTGTTGATGCTTTTGAAGATGCCACTATTGCACAGGCGCGTACCGGTTTTACGGATGCGCTGAAAAAGGGCGGTTTTAGTGAAGACGCGCATACCGTAAAAATAGAATACCGTAATGCGCAGAACGATATACCCCAATTAACGCAAATTGTAAATTATTTTGTTAGCCAACCGGTGGATGTGGTGGCTACGTCAACCACATTGTCCACTGTCACGGCGTTGCAAAAAAGTAAAACTATCCCGGTATTCGCTATGGTATCACCCGTGCCCGAGCGGATGAAGGTGCTTGATGCGAGTGGAAAAGCGCCGGCAAATCTGTTTGGCGCGTTGGAAGACCTAAACTATATCGATACGTCATTTTCTATCATTCCGCATATACTAAAACCTAAAGCGGGAGCTAAGTTGGTTGTAGGCATGATCTATAATCAGTCCGAACCACAATCGGCAGATGCTATGGAGCGCATAAAAGGTTTGGCTGCTAAACTGAACGTTAATCTGGTAGCATTGCCGCTAAATAATTCGTCAGAAGCATCGCTGGTAACGCAATCATTGCTGGCTAAAGGTATCGACGCTTTTTTTGCTAACCCGGATAATACCGTGTTTGCTGCCTTCGAAACCATTAAAAAAAATTGTGACGCTAAAAATGTACCTATCTTTACCAGTGAAGCTGGTTTGGTACAACGCGGCGCGGTAGCCGCTTTCGGGGCGGATATTTATCAATGGGGATACCAGGCCGGTGAACAGGCGGTGCAATATCTTAAAACACACAAAACCGACGGACTGAAGCCGGAACTGGTAAAAATCAGGAAGCGGGTATACAATGCTGATGTTGCTAAAAAGTATAAACTTACACTGCCATCAAACTTTGAAGCGATAAAATAAATGGATTTTTATCTCACCGCTCTATTGCAGGGTTTATGTTTCGCGGGTATCGCGCTTGGAATTTATATTTCCATGAAGATATTTAACATACCCGACATTACTACTGATGGCAGTTACACGCTTGGCGGCGTAGTTACTGCATTGCTACTTACGCATCAGCAACCGGTATACATTGTTTTACCTGCGGTGATTGTGGCCGGGGCACTGGCGGGCGCTATAACAGGATTAATTCATACGCGCTTAAAGGTAAACCCACTGCTTGCCGGGATATTGGTGATGACGGCACTTTATTCGGTCAACTTAACCTTGATGGGGCGCTCAAATATTCCGCTGATAGCTGTTAAAACCTTGTTTGATAAGCTGCCGTTACTGACTGACCCTAATGAAAATACAGGCGTTGTGTTATCGCTTGTTGTATTGTTAATTACTTTATTAATAGGTTATCTGCTAAAAACTGATTTCGGGCTGGCCATGCGTGCCACCGGTAACAGCGAAACCATGATACGCGCGCTTGGTGTTAATACCAATAACATGAAAATTGCCGGGCTTGCTTTAGCTAACGGACTAATTGCCCTCAGCGGCTACCTCATGACGCAATTTCAGGGTTTTGCTGATATTAATATGGGCATAGGTATTGTTATAACCGGGCTTGGGTCTGTTATCATAGCCGAAACAATTATTAACTGGCTACGCATTACCTCGGCATGGCTTAGCCAGGCATTGGTTATTGCCGGTGCCATAGCATTCCAAATGGTGCTGGCGGTAACGCTGAGCATTGGGGTTGATGCTAACCTGCTTAAACTGGTTACAGCCTTGTTTGTGCTGCTGATTGTTAGTCTGCCCCGTTTATCCCTTAGCAGAAATACATGATAGCGCTCAATTCAGTATATAAAACTTTTAATAGGGGTAAGGCAAGCGCGATTATCGCTATAAACAATGTTTCACTCAACATCGCTGCTGGTGAGTTTGTGGTTATTGTTGGCTCGAACGGATCGGGTAAATCAACGTTGCTTAATTTGGTAGCCGGCAGTGTTTATGCCGATGAAGGGACCGTGCAAATTGACGGCAACAATGTTACCCGTATGGCAGATCATCAGCGTAGCAAATGGGTGGCGCGGGTTTTCCAAAATCCGTTAAGCGGCACGGCTCCCGATTTAAGTATTATTGATAATTTCCGGCTGGCTGCTATTCGCACCAAGCGTAAGGGTCTGTCAGTTGGTGTAAACGCAGGTTTTATGGATAAGGTAAAAGGGCATATAGCCACTTTAGGCATGGGGCTTGAAAATAAACTGGAGCAACCTATGGGTACCCTTTCCGGAGGGCAACGCCAGGCGCTTACCCTGTTGATGAGTGTTATGGATAGTTGTAAAGTTTTGCTGCTTGATGAACCTACCGCGGCACTTGATCCACGCTCAGCCGAAACAGTAATGCGCACGGCAGATCAATTGATCCGAGATTTTAATCTCACCTCTATACTTATTACGCATAATTTAAAGGACGCCTATCAGTACGGTACACGGCTCATCCAGATGAATGAGGGCGCAATTGTGCGGGATGTTTCAGCGGAAGAAAAAAAGACGTTAACTCAAAACGATTTATTTAGCTGGTTTTCGTAAGCGTTAAAAAAATTGGCAAAGTTATTGTATCTGTCTGATTGCTATGAAGAACAATGATTTTACAACGATAAACGACGCTTACCAATTGGTAAAAGGTGCAAAAATAAAAGGCAAAAAACAGGACGAGGTTTTTGAGCTCGGTCATTATGACCCTAATAAACGCAGCTATACCGTTTATCCTTACGAAGAAGGAGTAATGTATAAGGATTTCAGCGTAATGGTATCTGAAAATGAGCTGAAAAATAATTACCTGATAGAGGCGGTTAAAAGCAAAGCAATTGACGCGGGTGTTGTAAACACTGCCGAACTTTTTGCTGATATAAATAATTTAAGGAGCGCTTAATAATTGAGCACTCTTAGAGTTTGTCATCCAGTGCTGTTGCCGGATGGTGTTTGTTGAGATGAGTGTTGTGATTGAGGGATGATTCGGCAAGCGCTGGTGACATTGTTACTGTTTGCGATTAATTAAATGCGATAATGTGCTCTATTAGAAGATGAGGTTGATTTATGTAGATGATTATGGGGATATGCTGATAAGTAAATCGCGAACCACAAGAAAAGGCGCCCGAATGGAGCGCCTTTTCTGTGTAATAACGTTTCGTTTAAGAAGCTCAATTAAACCGAGAAGCTTTCGCCGCAGCCACAGGTGCGGGTAGCATTCGGGTTATGAAAGTTAAAGCCTTTACCGTTCAATCCGTCCGAAAAATCAAGTTCTGTGCCGGCCAGGTATAAAAACGACTTCATATCCAGGGCCATGCGTACGCCTTTATCTTCAAAAAACTGGTCGCCTTTTTTCTCCTCGTTATCAAAATCAAGGTTGTATGACAAGCCCGAGCAGCCGCCACCCTGTACCGATACGCGCAGGAAGTATGAAGCATCAAGCCCGGCATCCTGCATCAAAGTATCAATTTTGCTTTTAGCTTTATCTGTTACGGTTACCATTTTTATAAATTCAAAAGTCCGGAAACAAGAGTTAAGAATCAGGAATTAAGAATTCAAGTATAAACTTTTTGATCTTATTTCTTAATTCTTAAAATCTCTAATTAGTGGTGTGATTTTTCTAATTCAATTGGCTCCAAACCATTTTTAACGCGATAATCGTTAATAGCGGCTTTAATAGCGTCCTCAGCTAAAACTGAGCAGTGAATTTTTACCGGTGGCAGGGCCAGTTCTTCAACAATATCCATATTGTCAATAGCCATAGCATCATCAATGCTTTTGCCTTTTAACCACTCGGTAGCTAATGATGACGAGGCGATAGCCGAACCGCAACCAAAGGTCTTGAATTTTGCGTCGGTGATGACGTTATTATCGTCAACCTCAATTTGTAAACGCATAACGTCGCCACACTCAGGGGCACCTACAAGGCCGGTACCTACTTTATGGCTGCTTTTATCTAATGTACCCACGTTGCGCGGGTTAGTGTAATGATCAATTACTTTATCTGAATATGCCATTTTCTTATAGCTTTTAAATTCTAAATTTTAATATCTAAATCCTAACAATCAAATCCGGAATCGAAAATTCCAATTCCGACATAATCTTAGTGTTCAGCCCACTCAATTGAGTTAAGGTCGATGCCTTCTTTAAACATTTCCCACAGTGGTGAAAGTTCGCGCAGGTGAGTAACCGCTTTTTTAGTTACCTCGATAGCGTAATCAACTTCCTCCTCGGTAGTAAAGCGGCCTAAGCCAAAACGTATCGAAGAGTGTGCCAGATCGTCTGATAAGCCCAGGCTTTTCAGTACGTATGACGGCTCAAGCGATGCCGAAGTACAGGCCGAACCTGATGATACCGCCAAATCTTTCATGGCCATCATCAAACCTTCTCCCTCAACGTATTTGAAAGAAATGTTGGCTACGTGTGGCAAACGGTGTTGTGTGTTACCATTTACATAGCTTTCTTCCAACTGGCTTAATGATGCTTCGAGTTTATCGCGCAATGCTGATAAACGTTGAGCTTCTGAATCCATTTCTAAGCGGGCAATTTCGCAGGCTTTACCCAAGCCAACTATACCCGGTACGTTTAACGTGCCTGAACGCATACCGCGCTCGTGGCCACCGCCATCCATTTGGGCTGTAACCTTAACACGCGGGCCTTTACGGCGTACATATAAAGCGCCTACACCTTTAGGGCCATACATTTTATGGGCTGAAAGTGCCAATAGGTCAATACCGTCAGCATTTACGTCAACCGGAATTTTACCTACGGCCTGCGTAGCATCAGTCATAAACAGGGCGCCATGCTTGTGGGCTATGGCTGCAATTTCTTTTACAGGCTGTATAACGCCGATCTCATTATTACCGTACATGATCGATACCAGGATGGTTTCGGGCGTGATGCTTTGCTCAAGCAGTTGCAGGTCAATCAAACCGTCCTCTTTAACAGGCAGGTAAGTAACCTTTCCGCCAAGTTTCTCAACATGTTTACAAGCATCAAGCACAGCTTTATGCTCGGTAACCGCGGTGATGATGTGGTTGCCTTTCTCCTTATACATCTCAAAAACACCCTTGATAGCCAGGTTGTCTGACTCGGTAGCGCCCGAAGTGAAAATGATCTCCTTCTCGTTAGCGCCGATCAATTTGGCTACCTGCTCACGGGCATAATCAACACCCTCTTCGGCTACCCAGCCAAAGTGGTGGTTACGGCTCGCGGCATTACCAAATTTCTGAGTAAAATATGGTATCATAGCTTCAAGCACCCGTGGGTCAATGGGTGTTGTAGCGTTGTTATCTAAATAAATCGGTAAGTTCATTGTATCAGTTTAACAATACAAAGATATACAAATAATTTATTTAAAATTGTTCGATAACTGTCATAAACGAGTGCGTAGGTATGCAATCATAACAGTGGTCAATAAGATATTTAAACCTTAAAAGGTGTAAGGAAAAGTAATGAATTTAAACGGTGGAAAACTTTTTACCTGAATGTTTTATAATCAAAATAAGATCACTATATTTGCGCCTCTTTTATAAGGAAAGTATAAAGTAATGAAAAAAGATCTGCATCCGTCAAACTATAGATTAGTGGTTTTTAAAGATATGTCTAACGACTATTCTTTCATCACTAAATCATGCATCGATACCCGTGAAACAGTTAAATGGGAAGATGGTAACGAGTATCCGTTAGTAAAATTAGAGATATCACACACTTCACACCCTTTTTATACCGGTAAGATGAAGTTGGTAGATACTGCCGGTCGTATCGACAAATTCCGTACGCGTTACGCTAAAAAGTAATCGCTTATTTAAAATATTTATAAGTCCCGGCTTAGCAGTCGGGACTTTTTTTATTTTTGCGCCATGGCAATTATCCTGTTTGACGATAACGCACAAAATACCTTATTACCACTAACCTATACACGCCCTGTTGCCAACCTGCGCACAGGTATACTTACTATTGATGAAAAGTGGGGTAAATACTTTAACCGCACTTATTCATACTATACCCGCGATTATCTGCAGGCTAAGTTCCCGCTTGAAATACAAAGCGAGAATATTTTTATAAACGGCTCGGTTTGCCCGGATGAATACCTGACCGAAGCAATTGATAAACTGGCAGAAGGGGAAGCTTTAAAGGCTGGACATATATTGATTGCCGTAAAACTTAATGAAGCCGACGCTAAAAACTTCACTCCAATTGGCATTTTTGGTAAAGTTACAGAACATACCGAGCGATTTAATTTTATTAAACATCCCGAGGATATTTTCAGAATCAACGCGTTAGAGCTTAAAAAGGATTTCGCATTGTTAACAAAAGGGCGTACCTCAGCATCTATCAGTGCTACCAATACTATCATTGGCGCTAACGACCAGTTTTTTGCGGAAGAAGGTGCCGTAGCCGAATGCTCCACCTTTAATACCAATAACGGCCCCATTTACCTGGCGGCTGACACTGAGGTTTGGGAAGGTACTAATATACGCGGCGGGTTTGCGCTGTGCAGTAACTCGCAGGTTAAAATGGGTACCAAGGTGTATGGTGCAACCACTATCGGTCCGCACTCGCGTGTGGGCGGCGAGATTAACAATGCCGTGATTTGGGGCTATACTTCAAAAGGCCATGAAGGTTACTTGGGCAATTCTGTTTTAGGCGAGTGGTGCAACATCGGTGCCGACTCTAATAATTCCAACCTGAAAAATAACTACGCAGAGGTTAAGCTGTGGGATTATAACACCCAGCGTTTCCGTAAAACCGGGTTGCAGTTTTGCGGCCTTATTATGGGCGATCATTCAAAATGCGGCATTAACACCATGTTTAACACAGGCACAATAGTAGGCGTGAGTGCTAACGTATTCGGCGCGGGCTATCCACGTAATTTTGTGGCCGATTTTTCGTGGGGCGGGGCGCAGGGTTTTGAAACTTACGGACTAAAAAAAGTATTTGAAACTGCCGAGAGGGTTTTTGAAAGAAAAGAAGGCCGCGACTTTAACCAGATTGAAAAGGATATACTAACAAACGTTTTTGAACTAACTGAACCGTTCAGGCGTTTTTAATTGTAATACATAACATAAAATATCATGAGAAAAAAAATTGTTGCCGGTAACTGGAAAATGAACCTCGATTATAATGAAGGTTTGAGTTTATTTTCAGAGGTTATCAACATTATAAAAGATGAAATAACCGGTACACAGGAAGCCGTGGTTTGCAGCCCGTTTATTCACCTGCACAGCTTGGTACAATTGGCTAAAGGTTATAATAAAGTATCGGTTGGCGCGCAAAATGCACACCAGGCTGAGAGTGGCGCTTACACCGGCGAGATATCTGCCAAACAAATAAAATCTGTAGGGGCTGAATATGTTATCCTTGGCCACTCAGAGCGCCGCCAGTATTTTGGCGAAACTAACGAGTTGCTGGCCAAAAAAACTGATACTGCATTAGCTAACGGTTTAAAGCCTATCTTCTGCATTGGTGAAACTTTGCAGGAGCGTGAAGCTGAAACGCACTTTGAGATCATCAAATCGCAGCTGGTTGAAGGTATTTTCCATTTAGATGAAGCATCATTCGGCAAGTTAGTTATCGCTTACGAGCCGGTTTGGGCTATTGGTACAGGTGTAACTGCAACGTCAGAGCAGGCGCAGGAGATACACGCATTCATCCGCCAGGAGATAGCGGCTAAATACAGCCAGGCTGTTGCCGATGCAACTACGATACTTTACGGCGGTAGCTGTAACCCTAAAAATGCTGCTGAATTGTTTGCGCAGGCAGATATCGATGGTGGCTTGATCGGCGGTGCATCCCTTAAATCGCGCGATTTTGCCGACATTGTTAAGGTGTTTAATTAATATTTGGATGTGAGACTGTAGATATGAGATTTGAGAAAAGGAATTAACCCCTTTCCTGATCTCATATCTAAAATCTCATATCTCACATCTGTTCCACAAAAATGGATTATTACGAAATAGATTTTACCCTTGCCGCTGCTGAGGATTATCAGCGCGATTTGCTGATTGATGCTATGGCCGGTTTGGGTTGCGATACTTTTGAGGAAACGGAAGCAGGCTTTAAAGCTTACATTCAATCTGCTGACTTTGATGAAGAAGGACTGGAAGAGCAGCTTGCGGCTTATGAAGGCATGCTTGATTACACTTACCAAGTGAACCTTATTCCACAAAAAAACTGGAATGAAGCTTGGGAAAGCAACTTTGAGCCGATAGAAATACAGGATAAAATATTTGTGCGGGCTACTTTTCATGAGCCTCGTGCGGAGTTTCCCTATGAGATAGTGATCGACCCGAAAATGGCTTTTGGTACCGGGCATCATCAAACCACATCCATGATGCTGGAGCTGATGCTTGACGAGTATTTTGCGGGTAAGCAAGTGCTCGATATGGGCTGCGGAACCGGAATACTGGCCATCATGGCTTCAAAGCTTAGTGCAAATGATATAACAGCTATCGATTACGACCCGGTTTGTTATGATAGCACTTTGGAAAATGCTACACTGAACAACGCAAATAACATTACTGCGCTTTGCGGCTCTAAAGAGGCAATACCGGATGCTTTTTATGATGTAGTGCTGGCCAATATAAACCGTAATATACTGCTCGATCAAATGGAGCGTTATGCCGAGGTGTTAAAACCGGGTGGAGTAATATTCTTCAGCGGATTTTACGAAACGCCTGATCTGGATATCATAAAGGAAGCCGCGGCTTCGCGTGGCTTAATATATGACAGGCACTTGGAGCGTAAAGATTGGGTGGCTGCACGTTTCGTAAAAGGTTAATTTTCGTTAAAACTTAAATATTATCAGTTTAAACAAATATATTTTTGTTTATTTGCTCACCATCTTCAAATTATAATTATAAATGAGGGTTCATTTTATTGCGATAGGGGGGAGCGCTATGCACAACCTCGCCATCGCCCTGCATAAAAAAGGATTTAACGTAAGTGGATCTGACGATCACATATTTGAACCCTCAGCCTCACGCCTGGCTAAGTACGGCTTACTGCCCGAACAGGAAGGATGGTATCCCGAAAAAATTACTACCGAACTTAATGCTGTAATATTAGGCATGCATGCCCGTGTGGATAATCCTGAATTATTAAAAGCGCAAGAGCTTGGCATAACCATCTATTCCTATCCCGAATATATATACGAGCAATCAAAAAATAAGCTACGGGTAGTGATTGGCGGCAGCCATGGTAAAACATCTATCACCTCCATGATACTGCATGTGCTACAGCACGAAGGCATGCAGTTTGATTACCTGGTAGGTGCGCAACTGGATGGCTTTGAAACCATGGTTGGTTTAAGCGATGCGCCTGTTATTATTATTGAGGGTGATGAATACCTGGCCTCGCCGATTGACAGACGTCCTAAATTTCATATTTACAAGGCCAACATTGGCGTTATCAGCGGTATAGCCTGGGATCATATCAATGTATTCCCAACCTTTGAAAACTATACCGATCAGTTTAAGATCTTTATTGAAACCATTCAGCCCGGCGGCGCGCTGATTTATTGTGATGCCGACCCGGTGTTGCAACACACCGTTGCCGATACAAATACCGGTGTTGAAAAGCACGCTTATAACCTGCCGAAATTTAACATCGAAAATGGGGTTACAAATATTATTTTTGATGGTAATATTTATCCTCTACAGGTTTTTGGCGAGCATAATTTATTAAATATTCAGGCTGCCCAGCAAGTGTGCGCGCAGTTAGGTATCGCACCGCAAAACTTTTATAAAGCAATTTCATCTTTTAAAGGTGCAGCACGCCGACTTGAACTGTTAGGTAAAACAGATAACGCGAATATTTACAAGGATTTCGCACACTCGCCATCAAAGTTAAAAGCTACCATACAGGCAGTTAAAGCGCAATTTGAAGGGCGAAAGTTAATTGCGGTTATTGAGCTACATACGTTCAGTAGTTTGAATAAAGATTTTTTGAATGAGTACGCAGGTACAATGAATGAAGCCGATGAGGCTATTGTATTTATTGATAAACGCACTTTTGCTCAAAAAAATATGGATCCATATAGCGAAGTGGTAGTAAAAAGTGCATTTGCGCGGCCTGATCTCATATTTTTTGATGAGCCAAAACTATTATTAAAATACTTGGAAGATATTAATTTAACTGATGCTAACCTTTTGCTAATGAGTTCAGGAAACTTTGGCGGTTTGGATTTAGTGCTGTTGAAAAATAATTTATTAAAATTATAATATTGTATTAGTATTTAATAAAAAATTATTATAACTTTATTAACTATTGAGAAAACCCGCACCCTTAATTGAACAATAAAAAAAATGAAAACACTGGGAAAAAAAATCAGGCTGCTACGCCATCAAAAAGGATGGAGCCAGGAAGATGTTGCAAAAAAATTAGACATATCAATTCCCGCATTTTCAAAGATTGAAACCGGTATTACTGATATCAACCTTTCAAGGCTTGAGCAGATCGCTACCTTGTTTGAAATGTCGGTAGTACAATTGCTTACGTTTAACGATACTCAAGAAGAGCAAAAATTCGCGAGTGAGCTTGAGAACATTCACAAAAAGCTAACCGAACGCGAAACCGAAGTTATTGATCTCCAGAAAAAGGTGATCGAGCTTTTTGAAGAGCTTCGCCTTAAAAAAGTAACAGCATAATAAAAACCCGGCCATGCCGGGTTCTTATTTATAATCGTTGTCAGGCTTAAACAAAAACCCGGTTGTCAGAGTAATTATCTCTGAACTCGTTTGGCGTACAGCCTTTCTTGTTTTTAAATGTGCGGTTAAAGTTGGCCATATTATTAAAGCCGCATTTATACGCGATTTCCGACACGGAGTGCGTAGTATCAATTAACATGCGCGAAACATGGCCCAGCCTGATCTCGTTAAGGCTGCTTATAAAAGTTGACCCGGTGCGCTTGCGGATAAACCTGCTGAAAGACGCGCTTGGCATATTCGCAATTTTCGATACATCATCAAGCGTAATCTGCTTACTGAAATTAGCGTTCATGTATTCAAATACGCGCTCTATCCTCCGGCTGTTATAGTTATCCTGTTTATGCAGAAAGGTAGCGTCTGACAGGGTTTTGTAATCACGCGCTAACGATAGCTCATTGAAAATGGCGAACAGCTCAAGTATCGAATCAAACCCGGCCTGTTTGTTCAAAGCAAGTATCCGCGGCGCAATATGCTCAATGGTCTTGCGCGAAAACATCACCCCCTTTTTCGAGGCGTCAATCATATTCCTTATGAAATTCAGCTGGTTCCGTTTCAAAAAGCGGTCATCCATCAAATCCTTATGAAACTGTATAGTCACCTCCGTAATCAACGGGCTTTTGCAGTTATGCGTAAACCAGCCATGCGGCAGGTTGGGGCCAACCAGCACTAATTCCATATCTGTAATCTCATCAATATGATCGCCAACTATGCGTTTAGCGCCGGCGGCGTTCAAAATCATATTCAGCTCCATCTCTTCGTGGTTATGAAGCGGGAAGTTAAACTCCTGTTTCTCTCTAGTAAATATGGTGAAACAGTCGTTCTGCGTCAGGGGAGTAATCTCCCGCGAAACATTCTTGAACATAGTTAAGGGTTATAATTGTTATCGCAATATAGTTAAAAAACTATTAATTAAAATATTGCATCAAAAGGTGTAGGTATTGGCATAACGTATCGTCCACAATGCGCTGGCGCATCTTAATCTAAACCTGATTGTCTTTTTATCATATAAAAACCCTGTATTCACTGTTGTTTTGAGCGCTTTATACCATGTTTGGTTAAAATAATATTAAATGCCTTGTGTCGTCTCCGCTACTTTTGGTATGAGATTTACGATCAGGTAAAAAGGTTTTTTAATACGGTGTTAAAGCAATAAATTACCGCTACTTATGCCCGCGCGAGCCGGGCAGCCAATTTTATAAACGCTTATTGCAATTTTAATGAAGTTACAATTACTTGATGTATTGATACTGCTGAGTTACCTGATAATGATGGTGCTTATTGGCTGGTATTATCGTAAAAAAGCACGGCTTAATAAAGATAGCTATTTGATGGGTGGTAAAAAACTACCCTGGTACATGCTCGGCTTAAGCGATGCATCGGACATGTTTGATATTAGCGGTACCATGTGGATGGTATCGTTATGCTTTGTATACGGATTCAAAAGCATCTGGATACCCTGGCTTTGGCCGGTTTTTAACCAGGTGTTTAATATGATGTTTATGGCCAAATGGCTGCGCCGCTCAAATGCCGATACCGGTGCCGGTTGGATGGCTACGCGGTTTGGCGAGAGCGGTACGGGCGTAAAATCATCACACGCCATTATGGTAGCATTCGCGCTCATAGGTTGCCTTGGATATCTGGCCTATGGTTTTGTTGGGCTGGGTAAGTTCGTAGAGATATTTATCCCCTGGAATGTGGTTGAGCCCTATATTCCTTTTACTGTACCGCCGGAGTATGTGGCACATTTTTATGGTATCATATTTACCCTCTTCGCTATGTTCTATTCCATTTTGGGCGGAATGCACAGCATAGTGCTTGGTGATGTAATTAAATACGCAATCATGACGGTTGGTTGTATCGCAATTGGGGTAATTGCCATGCATCATTTGCAGGGCCAGCAGGTAAATGTACCACGCGGATGGAGCGACCCGTTTTTTGGCTGGAAGTTGAATTTAGACTGGAGCCATATCGTGCCAGATGCAAACAAAAAAATAGCTGAAGATGGTTTTGGCCTGTTCACAGTATTTTTTATGATGATGATATTCAAGGGCATTTTCGCCAGTATGGCTGGTCCGGCGCCTAACTATGATATGCAGAAGGTGTTGTCGTCACGTTCGCCCAAAGAAGCTTCAAAAATGACCGGCTTTGTAAGCATTATACTATTGCCCATACGTTACACCATGATTATCGGGCTTACTGTTTTGGCGCTTTTATATTACAATCAGTTAGATGTGCAAACCACCAACGGAACCGATTTTGAACGCATATTACCCGCTGCTATCAATAATTTTTTACCTGTCGGTATTCTTGGTTTGGTGGTAACCGGTTTGTTGGGCGCTTTTATGGGCACCTTTTCAGGCACGCTGAATGCGGCGCAGGCTTATGTGGTAAATGATATCTATCTGAAATACATAAATCCTGATGCATCTACTAAAAAGATCATCACCACAAATTATATAACCGGGGTAGTAGTAGTATTTATTGGAGTTGTGCTGGGCTTTTTTGCAAAAGACGTGAACTCTATTTTACAATGGATAGTGGGTGCACTTTATGGCGGATACATAGCAGCCAATGTACTTAAGTGGTATTGGTGGCGATTTAATGCCAGTGGCTTTTTCTGGGGTATGGTATCGGGTATTGCAGCTGCTTTGATATTCCCCTTTGTTTTTACAGGCTTACCGTTATATAACTGGCCGTTATTGTTTTTGATTTCAATCATCGGGTCAATAGCCGGAACATACGCGGCACCGCCTACTGACGAGAAGGTACTGAACACTTTTTACAGCACTGTAAAACCATGGGGTTTCTGGAAGCCGGTTCATGATAAGGTACTACAGCTGGATCCGTCATTCGTGCCTAATAAACGCTTTAAGCTCGACATGTTCAACGTGGTGCTGGGCATAATAGCGCAACTGTTGCTCACCCTGTTACCAATGTATGTAGTAATGTGGATGAAGCTACCCTTACTTGTTACCGTTGCTTTACTGGCTGTTATTATAGTGGTGCTTAAAAAAACCTGGTGGAACAAACTGGAAGATTAATACTGAAACTCGCAATACAATGAATATAACTTTTAACGAGCGTTTACAATACATCCGCCAGGAATACGAGGCGCTGATGACGCGCACCAATAAACCAACGCCCGATACTAATGGCGTGTACCAGCGCTATGAAAACCCCATACTTACCGGAAAGCATGCACCATATTTTTGGAAGTACGACCTTAACCCGGCTACAAACCCCCTGCTACTGGAACGCATAGGCGTAAACGCGGCTTTTAACGCAGGCGCTATTAAATGGAATAACAAGTATTTATTGGTAGCGCGGGTAGAAGGTAACGATCGTAAATCATTCTTTGCGGTGGCAGAAAGTCCTAACGGTATTGATAATTTCAGGTTTTGGAATAAACCGATGTACATAACACCTTATCCGGGGCAGGAGCCAGACACGAATATTTACGACATGAGGCTCACGCAGCATGAAGATGGATGGATCTATGGCTTGTTTTGTACTGAGCGCCGCGATCCGGACGCCGGTGAAGGAGATCAGTCGGCAGCGATTGCGCAATGCGGCATCGTTCGCACAAAGGATATGCTAATATGGGAGCGTCTGCCCGACCTGAAAACGCCATCTCCGCAGCAACGTAACGTAGTGCTGCACCCGGAGTTTGTTGATGGTAACTACGCCTTTTATACACGCCCGCAGGATGGTTTTATTGAAGCCGGAAACGGTGGTGGCATAGGTTTCGGCCTGGCTGCTGATGTTACGAATGCTGTTATAGAAAAGGAATATGTTATTGACCGCAAGGTTTACCATACCATAAACGAGGCAAAACTGGGTTTAGGGCCGCATCCAATCAAAACGGAAAAGGGCTGGCTTCATCTCGCGCACGGCGTGCGCAACACTGCCGCGGGGTTACGTTATGTGCTTTATGTTTTCATGACTGCGCTTGATGATCTTACCCACATCATCCACAAACCGGCAGGCTATTTTCTTGCTCCCGAAGGTGATGAAAGAATAGGCGATGTATCAAACGTAGTGTTTTCAAACGGCTGGATAGCCGACGATGATGGCCGGGTATTTATTTACTATGCCTCTTCAGACACGCGAATGCACGTGGCGGTATCAAGTATTGAGCAATTGCTTGATTATACCATCAACACGCCGGAAGACGGTTTAACCTCGGCGGCATCGGTGGCGGTTATTACCAACCTCATAAATAGTAACGAAACTTATTTGTAATAATTAAAAGGGGGCTAAAATAATAAAGGCTGTACCGGTAAGGTACAGCCTTTATTATTTTCTCTGAAAATGTAAAATTACATTTTAGCAGCAGTGTCAGCTTTAGCTGTATCAGCAGCAGCAGTATCAGCAGCAGCAGTGTCAGCAGCAGTAGTATCAACAACTGTAGTATCAGCAGCAGTTGAATCACCTTCTGATGAACCAGAACCTTTACAAGCAGCAACTGAGATAGAGATAGCAAGGGCTAAAAAGCCGAATTTGAATGCATTTTTCATTTTAAAATCTTTTTAATAGTGATTAATAGTTTTACTTTAATACGCCAATGTTTAAAAGGTAACCCGCTTTTTTGAAAAAAAATTAAAAATTTAATTTAAAAATTTTGAGCGGCCTCATTTTCATTGGCTTTTATTGCTGTTTACGCAATTACATTTTAGCTGAATCAGCCTTTGTTGTATCGGTAGTAGCGGCAGCAGTATCAGTAGTAGCGGCAGAGTCAGTAGCTACGGCAGCAGAATCTGTAGCAGCGGTATCAGAACCTACGGTGCTTGATGAACTGCTGCAAGCCGAAACTGCGATTGAGATAGCTAAGGCTAAAAAGCCGAATTTGAATGCGTTTTTCATGATTGTGTTTCTGTTTGTTTAATGGTTAATACTTAAAAATTAAAAAGGTAACCCTTAAAGATGTGTTTTGTTCAAAATAATTTTTGTAAAGCGTTGTATTATAAATATTTGTAACCAAGGTGTAATTATCTGCTGGTATAAACAGGGTTACATTTAAAGCAAAACCGTATTAAAACCGTGGAGAACATTTATCACAATAATTTTTTTTTATGAATTATGGGTTACATTTTCGCATAAACCGTATTAAATAGTGAGTAACAGATCAAACAGTTCAATACCAACGGATAACGAAGTCATTTTAGGTATCCTTAATAACTCAGAGGTTGTTTTAAAGCGATTATACCTGGCTTATTTCCCGATGGTGCTGCAACTTATCATCAATAATAATGGTAGCGCTGATGATGCGAAAGACATTTATCAGGAGACCATAATCGTTCTTTACAACAAAGTAAAATCAGGCAATTTTGAGTTGAGCAGTAAGCTGAAAACATATATTTATTCGGTTAGCCGCAGGCTCTGGCTTAAAAGATTAACGCAAATGAACCGCTACGGCGGCGATTTGAAGGAATTTGAAGAGCATTTGCCTGTTGATGAAGCCGACCATGAGCAACATGCCGACCGAGATATGCAGTTTGGAAAGATGCAGGCGGCGTTAGCACAGCTTGGCGAGCCCTGTAAAACTATTATGGAAGATTTTTACATCCATAACCGGTCTATGCAGGAGATATGCGAGCGTTTCGGCTATACCAATGCCGATAACGCTAAAACACAAAAATACAAATGCCTGCAAAGGCTAAAAAAGCTGTTTTTTCAGCAAAATTAAATTTGAGTGAGATGAGTGATAACCGATTACTGGAGCAAATTGACCGTTACGTAAACGGCCAGATGAGCGGCGAGGAACTGGCGCATTTTGAGCAGTTGCGTAAGGATAATCCGGCTGTTGATAGCCAGGTATCTGAGCACCGTAACTTTTTGAGCGCCCTTAAGCATTACAGCGAGCGCCTCGACCTGGAGTCGCGCCTGAATGCCATACACCAGGAAATAGATGTACACACGCTTGAGGATGAACTGATGGAAAAACCATCATGGATTGTAAGCATGTGGCGCCATCACCATTCTAAAATATCGGTGGCCGCCTCAATCGCTATTTTCGCTGTATTGTTCACGCTGATGTTTACCGGTGGCTTTAAAAAGCATGATACAGCTTATGTAGAATTGAAGAAGGAGATTGCGAGCGTGCGTACTTCAACTTTGTTGCTTAATGAGCAAAGCCATAAAATAAAGCAGCAACTGTCGTCATCATCAAATGGTAAAAAAATTGTAAATCCGGGTAAATTTAGTGGTACCGGTTTCGCGCTTACCGCCAATGGTTACCTGGTTACAAACTACCACGTAGTTAAGGATGCGGATTCGGTTTACGTACAAAATGTAGATGGTGATGCTTACCATGCCAAGGTAATTTATACCGAGCCTGCACAGGACATCGCCTTCTTGCAGATCAATGATGCTTCATTTAAATCATTAGGCTCTGTTCCATACAACTTTAAACGCGCCAAAAGCGATTTAGGCGAAGAGGTATTTACAGTAGGCTACCCGGCTGATGTAATCGCTTTTAGCGAAGGTGCTTTAACTTCACCTGCCGGTTTTAACGGAGATAGCTCGGCTTATGAGTTATCCATACTGGCCCGTCCGGGTAACAGCGGTGGCCCCTTGCTTGATAATAAAGGTAACCTGATCGGTATCATCAGCGGTAAGCAAACATCTTATGAAGGTATTTCATTCGCCAAAAAATCAAGCTATTTGTTAAAAGCTATCCAGAATATTCCGTCAGACTCGCTGGCGAAACCACTTAACCTCAATACACGCAATACGCTGGCCGGTTTAAGCCGTCCGCAGCAGATTAAAAAACTGCGTAACTACGTGTTCATGGTTAAAGTATATAATTAAAAACCCTCACCCGAACCATATCACGTTAAACCCGGAGCATGCTTGCTACCGGGTTTTTTATTTATACTCTTAGCGTGGCTTTGTTATATTTGAACCATGGAGCAACCGCAAACTTTACCTGTATTAACCGAAGCCGAACTGAGGGTTTTAGGCGCTTTGATTGAAAAATCGCGTACCACGCCAGAGTATTATCCCTTGACACTTAACAGCCTTACCACCGCTTGTAACCAGAAAACCGCCCGTAAACCGGTTGTAGAGTATGATGAGCAAACGGTTATTACCGCGCTTGACACTTTAAAAAAGCGCGGACTTATAGCGACAGTAGTTGGTGGATCAAGCCGGTCCACTAAATACAAGCATAATTTTGCGGTTTTGTATCCCTTAGTGCCTGCCGAAGTAGTTGTTATAGGTTTGTTAATATTACGTGGCCCGCAAACGCCGGGAGAGATTAACACCAATTCGGGCCGTATGTATGAGTTTGAATCATTAGAGGAAGTGCAGGAGATTTTGGACAAATTATCATCAGGCGATATTATTTACATACAGCAATTGCCCAAACGCCCGGGGCAAAAAGAGGTGCGTTATGCGCATTTACTTGGTGGCGAAATTGACGTTAACGCTTATGATGAAGCTGATGCGTTAACTTCGCCACGTTCATCATCGGGTGCTTTAGAAGCCCGTGTTATCGCCCTTGAGCAGGAACTCGCGGAGCTTAAAGAGAGCTTTAATAAGTTAATGAAAGAACTGATGGGTTAACTTTTCAGGTAAAGGATTGCTTGAACGCCACTAAAACCGACAGGTAAATATTTCTTTCCAACGGAAATTCAGGTGGCTGATCAGGCCGGATGGGAACGCCGTTCTTATATTTCAAAGGAAAGAACAATGCTACAAAATCATCCTCAGTTATATCGTATTTCAGCCAGGGGTGCTTGCGGTGTATCTCTACCAGTCGCATCTCAAACAACGAAGCACTTAACGGGTCTTTAGTCATCGGCCAAATATAGCAACAGTAATTATAATAGCAGGATATCTATGCGGTGGGCATGCACGAGGTTCAGATCGTCAGACCAGGAGAAGATGGTGAAATGTCCGTCCTGTGATGCAACCAAGGCTATCGCATCATGCTGGTCATAGATAAACTGGGCTGCCGAGAGGTGCCTTGTACCCCCTGTTTGTGTAGGATGCCTGCGCTCGGCCTTGCCATCAACTACGGGTTCGCTTAAAATGATCTGCTCAATAGGTATGCTATTCTCTGATCTTGATATTTTAGCGCCAAATGCCAGCAATTCGTGGTTTTGTGTAATAACGGTGGCTCCATCTACAGAGGTAAAGCCACCAATTAGCTGCACGGCCTGTAATACGGCTTCCTGCCATTCCAGTGTGTCGCCATCTTCCTCCTCGCGCAGCATCAGCTCGTTAATAACATCGTAAGCAGGCTCGACTGGATAAGTTACCGGCTGCACGATAGATTCTCGCCATTTATCAGTACCCGGCGGAACAACAAGCACAATACCGCCCCTGCCGTGCAGGCGCATAACAGCGGCTAATTGCACCAATATATTTACACTTTTGCCGGTGCGGTAGGGTAGTGGTAACCCTAATAACGACTTAAGAAGTTGCGGGCAGCCATTTAAACCCGAACTCTCCTCGTCAATCATTTTGATGTCGTCGCCTTTTAATACGGCAACGTTCACAAACTTGCCAAAGCCGTCAACACGCTTGTGTTTAACAACCAGCAAACCAGGTTCGGCAACCTCGAGAACAAAACAAATACCAGGTATTACATGCGTTGTACCCCATATGTAAATATCGTCTTCATCAAACCAAACACCGAGGTGTATGCCGGGTTGCTCAACCGCCGGGGCCAGTTTTATAAGCGTTTGCGGGGTAAGGCGCAGCGGTTTACCAAACATTAAGGGCTGTTCGCACTGTTTAGGGTGGAGTAAAGCCAGCGATATCTTAGGCGGACGGCCTTCTTCGCGGCGCAGGCTTGACCAAAAGGCCACATCAATTACCGCCTCAATTATCCTGCTGCCCGGGTTGATAGCCACATTGGGCTCGCCCGAAATTTTGGCGGTATGAATATGTTTATCAAAATGCGCTTCGATGGTTGGAGCCACCATTCGCGCAGCAAGATATGTGGGTTCTGAAAGCATAGCTTTATGACGGTAATCGGTGTGTTTGCAAAATTAACATTATTGTATGGCAATGCGTTTTGAGTTCTGTATAAAAAAAGTAAACACAACGCCGGTTCAGTCACGGCAGTATCAAATCCGCAACGCTGCCTTTAAAGTCTAACACATGGTACGATAAATGTTGTTACCATTGTTATTCTGATCCTAAAAAATAAATACAACTAAACATGACAAACGAAACAACAAGCCTGACCTATAATTTAGGCGGCGATCTGCAAATTAATCGTTTAGGTTATGGCGCCATGCAATTAACCGGTAACGGCGTATTTGGCGAAGTAGCCGACAGAGATAATGCTATTAAAGTGCTGCAATCGGCAGTTGAGCAAGGTGTAAACTTTATTGATACTGCGGATGCTTACGGCCCGCACTATAACGAAAGCCTGATAGCCGATGCCCTGCATCCATACAAACAAGGTTTAGTAATTGCCACAAAAGGCGGTTTCAACCGCCCGGGGCCTAACAATTGGGTGCCTAATGGTAAGCCTGAGTTTATAGAGGAAAATATTGAGGGGAGCTTAAAACGCCTTAAAGTTGATGCGATTGACTTATGGCAGCTACACCGGATTGACCCGAAAGTGCCGGTTGAAGAAACGCTTGCACCGGTTGTTGACGCTGTAAAAGCCGGCAAAATTAAACACGTAGGGTTATCTGAAGTCGGCATAGCTGATATTGAGCGTGTACAAAAGGTATTGCCAATAGTGTCTGTACAAAACCTGTATAACCTGGGCGAGCGCAAATGGGAGGATGTGTTGGATTATACTACACAGAACGATCTTGCTTTTATTCCCTGGTATCCGCTGGCGTCAGGACCGCATACTCTTGCCGAGAAGATCGAGAAAATAGCTGCTAAATATGAGGCTACTACCGCCCAGATTGCGCTGGCATGGCTGCTTAAGCGTGCCGACAATATTTTGCTCATCCCAGGTACCAAATCAATAAGTCACCTTGCCGAAAATTTAAAGGCGGCCGAAATTGAGCTTACCGAGGAAGAGTTTGAGCAGTTGTCAGCATAATTTCTCATAAAATAGTTTTGCTATGAGGCGCACTTAACCGGTGCGCCTTTGTTTTTTACAAACTTTTTTTTGCTGCCGATTGTGTTTTATATTCCATGCGCATAAAAACGATAGCATTACACCTGGCGCTTTTACCCATGTTTTTCACAGGTAAAACCTTTGCCCAGTTTACCGATAGTACCCACTATCGTGTTAATTACACTTCATCGGGTTCTATTAATAAAACGGGCGATGGCACGGCATATTTGCTTAACAACAGTGCCGGAATTGGTATTAAAAAGAAAAATATTTCGCTGAATTTTAACAATACGTGGATTTACGGACGACAGCGGGACGCGCTAACCAATAACGACTTTTCAACCGCTTTAGACTTTAACCTGTATAAAACCTTTCCGCATTTTTTTTTCTGGGGATTAGCCAATTACAATACCAGTTATTCTCTAAAAATAAATAACCAGTTGCTTGCCGGCCTTGGCGCTGCCTATAATATTGTTGACAAGCCTAATGCCTGGCTTAACATAAGCAACGGTATTTTGTATGATAAAAGCGACCTGATGCTGAATGATACTGCACGTGAGGATTATCATACCTATCGTAATTCACTCCGTATTGCCTTTAAGTTTACTATCAACAAACTTATTGTGCTGGAAAGCAGCAGCTTTTTGCAAAATTCGCTTAATAAAGGCGATGACTATATTATCCGCTCCAACAACTCGTTATCATTTAAAATGAGCAAATGGCTGGCCTTAACCGCAGCTCTTGGTTACAACCGACAAAACCGCACAAAAAGCGAGAATCTGCTTTTTACCTATGGCCTGACGCTCGAAAAGTACTTTAAATAATTTAACGTTAAAAGTGCGTTTTTACGCCGAAAACGCAATAAATGTCAAAAAAACATTACATCAAAAATTGCTCAAAACAGCATTGTTAATATGCTAAATCAGCCTCTAATTAAGGCTGGAACAAAGCGTATCAAAAATTTATTTCTAAAGTACTTTATTTTACGTTTTGCACTGATAATAAGCATATATAGCAATTGGTTTACTTGTTATTAAAGCGTTTCAAATTTAACATAAATACTTAAAAATCAGTTATTTATGAAAAAATTATTTGTTTTTTTATTCATTACTTCGATAAATTTGAACCGTTAAGCGTTGCCTCAAAAACCAATTATACAACGCTCGCTTTTAAACTTTTATAAACCCAATTATGATGTGCACACAATTGTACCTGCGGCTTGCTTATGGCTAACGGGAGTTTTTAGAAAACGCATCAGCTTTGATGCAGGCCTTATTCCAAATCCAACAATTATTAACTAATCATCCATGAGAAAAAAACTTACTTTTTTATTATTCCTGCTTATTGCTGGAGTTACAGCAGCCATGGCCCAAAACACTACCGTTAGGGGTAAGGTGGTTGATCAGAATGCGCAGCCTTTACCCGGCGTATCAGTAGCAGTTAAGGGTACACAAACCGGTACGCTTACTGATGTGGGCGGCAATTACACGTTAAGTGCTGCGCCTAACGCAACATTGGTATTTTCATATATCGGTTTTGATACGCAGGAGATCAGCGTATCGTCCCGATCTGAGCTTAACGTCACCCTTACTGAAGGCGTTAGAAGCTTGAATGAAGTTGTAGTGGTAGGTTACGGTACGCAAAAGAAAAGCGTGGTAACCGGCGCAATTGCCCATGTAGGCGGCCGCGACCTTGAAAATCAGCAGGTAACCCGTTTTGACCAGGCTTTACAAGGCCGTGCTTCGGGCGTAGTGGTAGTAGCCGGCTCCGGTGCACCAAACGCAGCGCCGATTATTCGTGTACGCGGTATTACTTCAATCAACAATTCAAATCCGCTTTACGTTATTGATGGTATCATAAGCCAGAACGGTGGCCTTGAAAACTTAAATCCAAATGATATTGAGTCAATCGAGGTGCTGAAGGATGCATCCGCCGCTATTTACGGTTCGCGTTCATCAAACGGTGTAGTATTGGTAACCACAAAAAAGGGTAAAAGTGGTGCACCGCAATTGTCATACAATGGCTATTTCGGAACTCAAAAAGCTACCAAACAATTTGATGTGGTAAACGCTACGCAATACGCTACCTTGCGTAACCAAGCTGTTACCAATGATGGCGGTACTGCGCCATTTGCCAACCCGGCACAATTCGGTGAGGGAACTAACTGGCAGGACATTGTATTAGGTGAAAGTGCTGCAATACAAAACCATAACCTCTCAATTCAGGGCGGTACAGAGTTAAACAAATACTATTTGTCCTTTGGATATTTAAATCAGCAGGGTATTGTTTTCTCTGATATATCAAACTTTAAAAAATATAACTTTACCGCCAATACCAGTTTTCAGCCAAAAAAATGGTTAAACATTGGTCAAACCTTCGGTTATACTTATACTCGTAATCAGAGTAACTTTAGCACCAATAATGAATTTGGCGGTCCATTAAGTTCATCGCTTAACCTGGATCCAATCACGCCAATACTTGCGGCTCAGGAAGACCTGAACAGTTCACCGTATACTGACAAACCTGTTGTACGCGATGCGCAAGGCAGGCCTTATGCGATATCAAAATATGTTGGGCAGGAGATGAGCAACCCATTGGCTTACCTCGAAACTCAACGCGGAAACTACGGATGGTCTCACAACTTATTGGGTAACGTGTTTGTTGAAATTCAACCAATCAGAGGGTTGAAAATTAAATCGCAGATTAACGGTAAGCAAGCGTTTTGGGGAAGCCAATCATACACACCGCTTTATTACTTAACTACCCAAAATAATAATACTACTAACCGCAGTGCTTTCAGAGGCAGTAACCGCAACCTGACCTGGAACTGGGAGAATACCATGTCTTACAATCGCCAGGTAGGTTTACATGATTTTACCGGCCTTATTGGTACCAGCGCGCAAGGACAAAATGAGGTGGGTTTAAATGCTACTTTCAATAACATCCCGGTTGACGATTACCGCAAGCTATCTTTCAATTATGCGTTGCCTAACGAAAATCGTATCGGTGGTGCCTATGATAATCAGCCTTATCATTTAACATCACTATTTGGCCGTTTAAACTATAGTTACGATGAAAAATACTTGTTTACAGGTATTATTCGTCGCGATGGTTCATCAAAATTTGGCTCAAACTACGTTTATGGTACATTCCCTTCCGCACAGGTTGGTTGGGTTGCCTCACGTGAAAATTTCTTTCCAAAAAATTCTTTTGTTGACTTCCTGAAACTACGCGCTTCATATGGCGAGGTTGGTAATGAGCTTTCGCTCGACTTCTTCCAATACACATCAGTTGTCGGCGGTGGCCGTAACGCGGTATTCGGTCCGGGCGGTTTAGTTATTGGTAACGCACCACTGGGGCCGGAGAATCCGAATTTACGTTGGGAAGCGACAAAGACTGCAGATATTGGTATTGACGCGGTTTTATTTAAAAACGTAAACCTGACCATTGATGTATACCGTAAACTTACTTCAGGTATGCTTCAAAGCTTCCGTTTACCAGGATATGCAGGGTTTGACGGCGACTTTTTTGATAACATCGGCGATCTGGAAAATAAGGGTATTGAGGTTGAACTGGGTTACAACGGTAAATCAGGCGATTTTAAATACAACTTAAGTGGTAACATCGCTTACAATAAAAACGAAGTAACCTTCCTCGGTTCGAGACCATTTATTGATGGCGGATCATTCCAGGCTTCAAGTTATCCATTGTTCCGTACGCAAACCGGCCAGCCTGTAGCATCTTTCTATGGTTTCCAGGAGTTGGGTACATTTAAATCTCAAGCGGAGATTGATGCGTACACCAGAAACGGTACTAAAATTCAGCCAAACGCCAAGCCAGGTGATTTTAAATGGGCTGATAATAACGGTAACGGTGTAATTGACGAGGGTGACCGTACCTTCTTAGGTAACCAGTTACCAAAATGGACTTACGGCGTAAACCTGCGTGCCAATTATAAAGATTTCGATTTCTTATTATTTGGCCAAGGTGCATGGGGTAATAAATTATTCCAGGGATACCGCAGGTTAGATATCGCTACTGCAAACTATTCAACAGCGGCGCTTGACGCCTGGACACCGCAAAATTCAGGTAGCAACTACCCGCGTTTGAGCGATCTGGATCCGAATAACAACTTTAAAAATCCATCTAATTTCTATCTGCAAAGCGGCGCTTACTTCCGTATTAAAACGTTGCAGGTTGGCTACACTTTGCCGGCTTCGGTACTGAACAAAATAGATGTTAAAAGAGCAAGGATTTTTGTAAGCAGTAACAACCTGGTTACTATTACCAAGTATGATGGTTTTGACCCGGAGATCGCCGGCAGTGTTGACCGCGGTATCTATCCACAAGCCCGCACCTTTATGGTTGGTTTAGATTTTACTTTATAAACTGAATTCAATAATTAATTGTCATGAAAAGAAAATATATCATATACGGCTCAGTAGTATTGATGGGAATAGCCGGATTTGCATCATGCAAAAAATCATATTTAGAAACAACACCTTCCGGCCAGACACTAGAGGCTAATTATTACAGCACGCCCGAAGAAATATTTACCGGCGTAGTTGCCGCTTACGATCCATTGGTTACCGAAACAGGCGGATTAAATAATACCTATTCTGGCCCGCTTGGTCCGCTCAACGCAGCGTCCGACGATTGTGTTGCCGGTGGTGGCGGCCCTACTGATATGAATACGTGGCAAGCCTGGAATAATTATTCATTGACTCCGGCAGTTGGCCCGCAAGGTGAATATTGGGGGCGTAATTACCGAGGTGTGAGCCGTTGTAATACCATCCTGTCAAAAATGGCGCCCGCTACTTTTCTAAACGAAAACGATAAAAAACGTTACACGGCTGAAGTTAAGTTTTTGCGCGCCTACTACTATTTCTGGTTGGTACGTTTGTTTAAAAACATACCAATGATATTGCAGCCGCTGCCGCCGCAGGATGTTTACAATCAACCACAGGTAGCGCCTGAAGCGGTTTACACGCAAATTGAAGCTGACCTGAACGCCGCAATTCCTGATTTGCCGGTGACCGTAGCCGCGGCAGAAAATGGCCGTGTTACCAAGGGTGCAGGCATAGCGCTGTTGGGCAAGGTTTATTTGTACGAGGAAAAATGGGCTGAAGCTGCCGCGCAACTAGCGCAGGTTAATGGTGCTACACCAGGCGGTACAACCGGCACTTACGGTTACAAACTGCAAAGCAACTTCGGCCAAATTTTTAGCCCGGATAATAAATTTAACAGCGAATCGATATTTGAATTGAACTTTACCGGCTCTCAAAGTTACAGCTGGAATAACTGGAATCAGTTTAAATCAAACGTCTACGTACAAATGGTTGGTCCGCGTGGCTATAACGGCCCTATTTATTGGGGCGGTTGGGGCTTTAGTCCGGTTACAACCGGTTTAGCTACCGCCATGAAACCAGATCCGCGTTATGGTTATACCGTGGCTAACATTGACAGCTTAACCAAGGCAACCGGCACCAGGTATGAGCCGAGTTATCAAAACACGGGTTACTTTATTCAGAAGTATGCGCCGCTGCAAAAGTATAAAGCGCCAACAGGTACTGCTGAGCTTAACTTCCCTAACAATTACATCGAGATCAGGCTGGCTGATACTTACCTGATGGAAGCAGAGGCATTGTTACAAAGCGGCAGTAACTCGGCACGTGCTTTAGCACTCTTAACAGCTGTGCGCGAGCGTGTAGGCCTTGCGCCGGTACCGGCAACTTTGCAAAATGTTTATAATGAGCGCCGTTTTGAGCTGGCTACCGAAGGACACCGCTGGTTTGACCTTGTACGTACCGGGCAGGCGCCAACCGTGCTGGCAAGCAAAGGCTTTAAAACCGGCACCCATGAAATTTTGCCAATCCCGTTACAGGATATGCAGAATACCCAACTTAAGCAAAATCCAGGTTATTAATTAATAAACACACATGTTGTTGTATGAACCGCCCGCGAGGGGCGGTTCATAATTTAAGTAAACTAATGAGTATGATAAAAATTAATACCACGATATTACTTTGCGCGTTTACCGGACTGGTACTCATTGCCTGCGGTAGCAAAAAAAGCGACCCAGCACCTAACATCGGCCCGGTTAAAACCGAGCCACCTACCGATAAGGGCTGGGAGTTTGAGACCACGGCATCCTTCGCAGACGAATTTGATACCGACGGAAAGCCCAGTGACTCCAAATGGATGTATGATACCGGCGGCAGCGGATGGGGCAATAACGAATTACAATACTATACCAATACAGAAAATAATGCTTCGATAAAAAACGGCATTCTTACCATCACGGCTAAAAAAGAGGTTATGCAGGGCATGAACTACACTTCATCGCGCATGGTATCAAAGTTTGAGCATAGCATCACTTATGGCAGGGTTGAGGTACGCGCCAAACTGCCTGCCGGTAGGGGAACTTGGCCGGCCATTTGGATGCTGCCTGATGACTATAAATATGGCGCTTGGCCAAAATCAGGCGAGATTGATATTATGGAGCATGTAGGTTACGATCCGAACAATGTACATTTCAGCGTACATAATTCGGTTAATAATGCCGGCAACTCCAAAACATCAGGCCGGATGATGGAAACGGCGCTAACCGCTTACCATAAATACCGTGTCGATTGGACACCTTATGCTATCCGTGGTTATTATGATGACACACTGGTGTTCACCTTCGTAAATGAAGGCAAAGGTGAATCAACCTGGCCGTTCGACCAGAAATTTCACCTGCTGCTGAATGTTGCTGTTGGCGGCAATTGGGGCGGGCTGCAGGGAGTTGATGACAGCGTTTTCCCGGCCAGTATGCAGGTTGATTATGTACGATTCTATAAAATGATTAATAAATAAAGGCTGCATCACCGCTTAGTAAATAATCATAATTATCACCGGCAAAACTTTTTTGCTAACGGCCTAAAAGCTGTAGCAACGGCCACCCGTATGCCTTTAAAATACATTTGCCTGATAAATTAACTATATGAATAAAACAGTTATATACCCAATTTATTTCTTGCTGTTGCTCGCCAGTGTTGCCGGTGGATGCAGTAAATCGGCCTCAACAAAGCCAGACCCGGTTGACCCGGTAGTTCCGCCACCAGTTACACCAGCGAAAACTGATGTAGAATTTTGGCTTACCAAAGGCGACAGAACATCGCTTTTTGCAAAACAGAATGTAGCTATCCTGTTTAAACAGGAAACAAATAATAACGCCACCATTGAGGTGGATAGCACCCAAACCTATCAAACCGTGGATGGCTTTGGCTTTGCGCTAACCGGTGGCAGCGCCATGCTGATCAATCAACTGAACGCTACTGATAAAACCGCTCTTATCAGGGAACTTTTTGGCACAGAAGGTGGTGGAATTGGCATCAGCTATTTGCGGGTAACGTTGGGTGCGTCAGATTTGAGTGTTGTGCCTTTTACTTACGACGAGATCACTACCGGTGTAAGCGATACCGAACTTAAACAGTTCAGCATCGATATGGAAAAAAAGGATTTGATACCGGTATTGAAAATGATATTGGCCGTTAATCCGAATATAAAAATATTGGCCAGCCCATGGACAGCGCCAACCTGGATGAAGGACAACCAGGGCTATTATGGCGGCAGCCTAAAGAAAGAATATTACAGCGTTTACGCGCAGTACTTCGTAAAATACATTAATGCCATGAAGGCCGAAGGGATTACCATTGATGCCATTACCCCGCAAAACGAACCGCTGAACGCTTACAATAACCCGAGCATGTTCATGTCGTCGGCAGACCAAAAGATTTTTGTGCGCGATAACCTGGGCCCGGCGTTCGAGTCAGCAGGCATCAATACCAAAATATTGATCTACGATCATAACCTCGATCATCCGGAATATGCTATCGATATTTTAAAGGATGCCGCCGCCGCAAAATACATTGATGGCTCGGCGTTTCACCTGTATGGCGGTAACATCAACGCCATGAGTACTGTACATGATGCGGCGCCAAGTAAGAACGTGTACTTTACCGAGCAGGCCACTTTTGGCAACGGCAGCTTTGACGGCGATTTGAAATGGCATACCAGCAACCTCATTATAGGCGCTATGCGCAACTGGAGCCGAAATGTAATAGAGTGGAACCTGGCTTCCGATCCTAAATTTGATCCGCATACTGTTGGCGGCTGCGATGCTTGCCAGGGGGCGATCACGGTAGGTACATCAGTTGCACGCAATGTGTCTTACTACATTGTGGCACACGCGTCCAAATTTGTTAGGCCAGGCTCGGTACGTATCGGCTCAAGCTCAATAAATGATCTGCAAAGCGTGGCTTACAAAACGCCATCAGGCAAAAAGGTACTTATTGTGCTTAACAATACGGCCAGTACCTTAACATTCAACATTAAGTATAACAACAGGATAGCTGCCAGTACATTGGCAGGCGGGGCAGTTGGTACTTACGTATGGTAATCAATTACAAATCAGGTTTACAAAAACATTTATACATGCATAAGATACATAAATTAGCCGCTATGCTGCTTATATCGCAGCAATTATGGCAACAGGCTTTGGCACAAACGGCGGCCTCGCCGGTTGCCGGTAAAACGGTAAAGGTTTACACCACGGCCAAGGATACCAAGTTTCGCCTCTCCGAAACGGGAACGCTGAACTTCACACCCAATCCGCAGCCTTTTGAAACCGAAGCCTGCATATTTGTTGACCCGGGTAAAACATTCCAGTCAGTATTGGGAATAGGAGCTGCCCTTACCGATGCCTCAGCTGAAACATTTTACAAGCTGCCTAAGGACAAGCAGCAACAACTATTGACAGATTTTTATGATACTGAAAAAGGCATAGGTTATACCATTGCCCGCACCAACATACAAAGCTGCGACTTTTCGAGCGGGAGCTATAGCTACGTAAAAGAAGGTGACGCCGAACTTAAAACATTTAGTATACAGCATGATAAAAAGTACCGCATACCCTTTATTAAACAGGCTATCGTGGCAGCTGGTGGTAAACTAACCATGTATGTTAGTCCGTGGAGCCCACCTGCTTTTATGAAGGATAACAATAATATGTTGCAGGGCGGTAAGCTTAAGGCGGAGTTTTACCAACCCTGGGCCAATATGTATGTAAAATTTATCAACGCATACGAGAAGGAAGGCATACCGGTGTGGGGCTTATCGGTACAAAACGAGCCGATGGCTAAACAAACCTGGGAGTCGTGCATGTACACTGCTGAAGAGGAGCGTGACTTTGTGAAGAACTTTTTAGGGCCTACGCTGCACAAAAGCGGTATGGCCAACAAAAACCTGATTGTGTGGGATCATAACCGTGATTTGTTATACCAGCGCGCCAGCACTATTCTGTCTGACCCGGAAGCGGCCAAATATGTTTGGGGTACAGGGTTTCACTGGTATGTGCACGATGTTTTTGATAACGTAAAGCGTGTGAAGGAGGCTTTCCCCGATAAGAACCTGATATTTACCGAGGGTTGCAGCGAGCGCTACAGCAACGAGCGCATTAACGAGTGGCAATGGGGCGAAATGTACGGCAAATCAATGGTGAATGATTTTAACAACGGCGTAGTAGGGTGGACGGACTGGAACATATTCCTGGATCAAACTGGTGGCCCTAACCACGTAGGTAACTTTTGCTATGCGCCGGTACATGCCAATACCAAAACCGCCGAGATCACGTACATGAACTCATACTACTACATTGGTCATTTCTCCAAATTTGTTAAGCCGGGCGCTAAGCGCATCATCAGCTCATCAAACAGGGATAAACTGCAAACTACGGCCTTTGTAAGTCCGGAAGGTAAGTTGGTAGTGGTGGTGCTAAACCTGAGCGATGAGGAACTGCCTTACCAATTGTGGATAGCCGGCAACGCCGCTAAAACCAAAAGTTTGCCGCATTCTATCACAACCCTGGTGGTGCAATAACCGTTAAAACACATAACCATATCAACCGGTAATAAACAGTCTATCGCAATTCAACTATGAGGGGTAAAAGGATCATTCTTTTTTCGGGTATATTTCTATTGCCCCTCATCCTGATATTTTCGCAATGCAGTAATCTATTTGATAAGCAAGAGGCCGACCCGCGCGGCAACTTGTACGCGGGCTATAAGTCGTGCATGAAATGCCATAGCGATGTTTACAAGAGTTATCTGCACACCGCGCATTTTCAAAGTACACGCGATGCGGCAAACAGTACCGTTCAGGGCGATTTTAGTGCAGGCCACAACAGCTTTACCTTTAACGACAGCCTGAAGGTAGTGATGGAAAAGCGCAAAGATGGCTTGTACCAGGTTGGTTATATCAACAACAAAAAACAGCAGGAACAGCGTTTTGATATTGCGTTTGGCGGCGTAAAGGCCGAAACGTATTTGTACTGGAAAGATAGTACAACTTATCAATTACCCATATCCTACTTTAAACGCCTGCACAACTGGACAAATAGCCCTGGTTATGATACCACCCGTATTGATTTTGGGCGGATGGTTGGCAAGCGTTGTTTTGAGTGCCACAGCTCGTATATCAAACAATTGCCTTCGCCTCAGCAAAGCCTGGCATCGGTAGTTAAGTTTGATCAAGCTACGCTGATTAATGGTATTGATTGCGAGCGCTGCCACGGGCCCGCGGCTAACCATGTTAATTTTCATACCGATTATCCGGAGGAAAAGAAAGCACGGTACATTACTAACTACGCATCGCTGTCGCGGCAGCAAAAAATTGATATGTGCGCCTCGTGTCACTCCGGTAACAGCAGTATGCCGGTGCGCTCAATGTTTGCCTTTAAACCCGGCGACACACTGTCTAACTTTCTCGAAACTGAATATTATCCAACCGTAAGAACTGGCGCGGCGCAATTGGACGTACACGGTAATCAAAGCCAGATGCTGGGTGCCAGCCAATGCTTTATTCAAAGTAAAATGGATTGCGGAACCTGCCACAATACGCATGTAAAAGATAGGGGCAATATAGCCCTTTACTCGCAGCGCTGCATGAACTGCCATAAGGCCGATGGACACAATTTTTGCAAAATGGCGTCGAAAATTGGTGTTTCAATAAAAAATAATTGTGTGAACTGCCATATGCCCGAACGTCCGTCGGCTATTATTGCGGTGCAAACATCAGCGCAGGGCAGGGCTGCCCCTTATTTTGTGCGCACACACCGCATAGCGGTATATCCGCAGGAGGTAGAGAAAGTGTTATCGTATATCAATAAAAAATAAATCCCGAATAAAATTCACATATTTAAGCACCAATTTAACCACTTATTTATGAAGAAACTATTACCTGCCCTGGTCATGCTTATGGCCATGTTTTCAGCGCAATCATTCGCGCAAGGCAAATTCATAACCGTTAAAGGCAAGGAGATTATCGGTACCGATGGTAAGCCATTCTTAATACGCGGCACCAACCTGGGAAACTGGCTGGTGCCCGAAGGCTATATGTTTAAGCTAAAGGGCATCAACTCGCCACGATTGATCAACCAGGCATTTGCTGAGATGATTGGTCCTGATGATATGCGCGTTTTTTGGAAGCAGTTTTTAGATACCTACATTACCGCCGAGGATATCCATTACCTGAAAACCACCGGTATGAACTCCATCCGCATACCGTTTAACTACAAGCTTTTTACCAATGAGGATTACATGGGCGATAATGATGCCACCCGTGGTTTCAAGTACCTGGACAAAGTGATTGCCTGGTGTAAAAAGGAAAACCTGTACGTAATACTGGATATGCATTGCGCGCCCGGCGGCCAAACCGGTGATAATATTGATGATGGTTACGGCTACCCCTTCCTGTTTGAGAACAGGCCGAGCCAGTTGCTTACCATGAAGATATGGAAGGAGATTGCCACTCGTTATAAAAATGAAAGCATTATTTTGGGTTATGATTTGCTGAACGAACCCATTGCGCATTATTTTAAAGTAGATAGCCTGAACCCTTACCTGGAGCCTCTGTATAAGGAGATCACACAGGCTGTACGCACGGTTGACAAGAATCACCTGATATTTTTAGGCGGCGCACAGTGGGACAGCAACTTTAAACCTTTCGGACAGCCGTTTGACAGCAAGTTGGTATACACCTTTCATAAATACTGGACGCCTGCTACCATTGATGTAATTAAGGACTACATCGATTTTAGGGATAAATACAATGTGCCCATCTACGTAGGCGAAACCGGCGAGAACACCGACGAATGGGTACGCGATTTCCGCATCCTGCTGGAAAAAAATAACATTGGCTGGCATTACTGGCCTTACAAAAAAATGGATAACGAACGTGGCTTCCGCACGTTTGCACAGCCTGAGGGTTACGATAAAATATTTGAATACACCGAGAAGAACCGCCAGACCTTTGAAGACATTCGTAAAGCTACCCCGGAAGATCGTAAGAAACTAAAGGAGGTACTGTTTAAGGTGTTGGAAAGCAGCAAATTTGTAAATACCAAGCCTAATAAAGGTTACATTGAGGCTTTAGGACTTACCGCGGGGCAATAGTTTTTAATTTGTGGCGATAAAAAAGCTATGTTTGCATTGTAAACCATTATAAACAAGGCTTCGTTTGTTAGCGAAGCCTTACCAAGCTTTTAACTGACCTGTATGCCAAAAACCTGGCTAAAGAGTTTTTTCTTTATTGCGTTTTTAATGCCATTATGCCTGCGCGTTTCGGCCCAGGTGCCGCTGCTGTTAAATGATGAGGAAAACCAGCGTTTTTTTACGTTTAATGAGATAGAAGCGCTGCCCGATTCAACCGCGTCGCTCGCCTTTGGGCAGGTGCTGAGCAAACAATATGCGAGACAGTTCAGGCCGAGCAAGTTATCCTCACCTAAAACCGGTGAAGCTGGTTGGGCTTACTGGTACCGAATCCGCATAAGCAATACAAACAATACCCGCAAAAACTGGCTGCTGGAGTTTATGGATCAAACCATTGACAGCATTACGGTTTACTCACCACGCAAAGAGGGCGGTTACAGCAAAACATCCTTTGGCGCGGCTTACCATTTTGACGAGCGGCTTTATCACCATAAAAACTTTACGCACAATATCAGCGCCGATCTGCAAGGCACGCATACTTATTATATCCGTATAGTATCGCACCAGCCGGTAAACGTTATTGTGGTGCTGCGGTCGGTAAGCTGGTTTATCCATTACGCGCTTGATGAATACCTGTTTTTTGGGGCATTTTATGGTATGCTTACCGTTTTCGGGTTGTATAACCTGATGATGTTTTTCGCCATCAGGCAAAAGCAATACCTGTACTATGTGCTGTATAATGTGAGCATCGGTTTTTACGAAATGTGTACCGATGGTATTGCCTATCAGTACGTATGGCCTAACTCACCAAATTGGAATCAGTACGCTTATGGTATCGCCCTATATTTTGCAAGTGTATCGGGCATGTTGTTTACGCTAAGCCTGCTGCACGTAAAAGCCCGTGCCCCCAAGATGTATAAGATTTTTGTTTGGGCGATAGCGTTACGCTCGATTTTCTTTTTAGGCTGTTTAGTTATTGATAAATGCTGGTTCAACTATAAAATTATTGAGATCGTTCCACTTCTTTTGGCTTGCTATACCGGTTTTTATGTAATGCGCAAGGGTTATTGGCCGGCACGTTTTTTTGTGGTGGGTTACAGCTTTTTGTTTGTAGGCTTCATTATAAAATTACTCATAGCGCTTGATGTGCCCTGGTTGCCATTCGGGCCGGTAACGCATTATAGTCTGAGTTTTTGCTTTATTATGGAGATGCTGTTCATTTCCTTCGCTATCGCGGAGAAAGTGCGTGCCCTTAAAAAGAAAAAGGATTATGTGCAGCGCCGCATCATTAGGCAGATGAAGCAGAACGAGGAACTGAAGGATAACATTAACCGGCAGTTAGAGGAACAGGTAAAAGAGCGTACGCGTGAGCTATACATAAAATCAGAAGTGATTGAGCAGCAGAACGATGAGCTCAAAGCCATGAACCTGCTGCTTAAGGAACAATCCGAAGAAATATCGCGCATAAACGTATTGCTCGAAAAGGATAACATAACCCTGCACAACGATATTGAAAAAGTAACGCATGACAGGGTAATGTCTGCCGAGGTGGATTTTGAGGAATTCAGCCGCATTTACCCCGACCGCGAAACCTGCTTTGGCTTTTTAGCTAAGCTGAAATGGGAAAAGGGCTACGCTTGCCGCCGTTGCGAACACACCCATTACAGCGGTGGGCATTTGCCTTACAGCAGGCGTTGTTCCAAATGTGGGTATGAAGAGTCGGTGATATCCTATACCATTCTGCAAAATACCCGCATACCCATCAACAAGGCTTTTTACATGATATTTTTGATGTATTCCACCAAAGGCAAAATATCATCGCATAAACTATCTGAGGTGCTGGACATTCGGCAGAGCACCTGCTGGGCCTACAGCTCGCGTATAAAAAAGGTAATGGAAACAAAAAAGAAGGAACTGCGCAACGCCGGCCACAAAGGCTGGAGCAAGCTGGTGATTGATGTGGATGATGATTGAGGGTACGCGCAAGTTTTGTAAGTATTAAAATTTACATACTTTTAGTTCATCAATGCAACTGAAAGACAATAAACGCACCATTTGGTCGTGGGCTATGTTTGATTGGGCCAACTCGGCTTACAACCTGGTGATCACTACCACTATATTCCCGGCTTACTATACCGCTATTACAGCCAACAACGGTACCCATAAGGTTGATTTTTTTGGACACACTTTTATCAATACCGCCCTGGCTGATTATGCCCTGGCAGCCGCTTACCTTGTTATCGCACTCATGCTGCCGGTACTAACCGCCATTGCTGATTTTCGTGGTAATAAAAAGGTGTTCATGCAGTTTTTTACCATGATAGGTGCCATAAGCTGCGGGCTGTTGTTCTTTTTTCATAAAAACGACATCGAAATGGGGATCATCTGCTTCGCGATGGCGGCCATTGGTTATTGCGGGGGCTTTGTGTTCTACAATTCATACCTGCCCCAGATTGCCAGTATCGAAATGCAGAATAAGGTGAGCGCCAAGGGTTTTACCTACGGCTATATCGGTAGTGTGCTGCTGCAACTCATTTGTTTCGCCTTTGTGTTAAAGCCCGATTGGTTTGGCATAACCGATGCTTCTTTGCCTCCACGCTTGTCATTCTTATTAGTAGGCGTATGGTGGATCGCCTTCGCACAGATACCGTTTACTATTCTCCCGAAAGGTGAGCCAAATACCACCGCTCAGCATAAAAATATAATTAAAGGTGGCTTTGCCGAGTTAGGAAAAGTTTGGAAAAAGATAGGGCAGATGCCGCTGCTTAAAAAGTTTTTACCGGCATTCTTTTTCTACTCTATGGGTGTGCAAACCGTTATGCTGGTGGCAACCAGTTTTGGTGCTAAGGAGCTGGGTTTGCCTCAGGAAGCATTGATCGCCATCATCCTGATCATCCAGCTGGTGGCCATTGGCGGTGCCATTTTAATGTCGCGCCTGGCGGTTAAGTTTGGCAATGTGCGCATTTTACTTATCGTAGTTATGCTATGGATAGTGGTTTGTGTATCGGCATACTTTATTACTACGGCAACACAGTTTTACATATTGGCCACGTTGGTTGGTTTGGTAATGGGCGGTATACAGTCGCTTTCACGCTCCACCTACTCCAAATACCTGCCGCAAAACATTCCGGATACAGCATCATTCTTTAGCTTTTTTGATGTTACCGAAAAGCTGGCTATTGTAGGCGGTTTGTTCAGCTTTGGTTTTATTGAGGAACTGAGCGGAAGCATGCGTAATTCAACATTGGCGCTGTGCGTTTACTTCGCTATCGGATTGATATTTTTATTCGTTTTACTGTCTGCAGAGAAAAAAGCAGTAAAAAATGTTGATTTTAGCGCCGTCTAATTTTATTTGTGCGGATGAAGGTAGAGCTTTTTGTACCCTGTTTTGTTGACCAGTTATATCCCGAGACGGCTTTTAACACTGTAAAGCTGCTTGAAAAGGCGGGCTGCAACGTAGCGTTCAACCCTAGCCAAACCTGTTGCGGGCAACCAGCTTTTAACGCCGGTTTTTGGGATGAGGCCAAAGAAGTGGGCACCAAGTTTCTGAACGATTTTGAGCAGGATAGCATCATCGTAACCCCATCGGCATCGTGTACCGGTATGGTTAAAAATTATTATAACGATTTGTTCACCAATACCATCGAGCATAACAAATGCCGTAACATTCAAAGCAATATTTACGAGTTGTCTGATTTCTTAGTGAACATTTTGCAATTCGACTATTTCGGCGCTGAGCTTGATGGTCGTGCTGTTTACCATGACAGTTGCAGTGGTTTACGCGAGTGCCATATAAAGGATGAACCCCGCCAACTATTGTCAAAAGTATTTGGTTTGGAGTTGGTTGAAATGAAGGATAATGAAACCTGCTGCGGCTTTGGTGGCACCTTTGCGGTAAAGTTTGAGGCTATTGCCAGCGCTATGGCCCAGCAAAAGGTAGATAACGCCCTTGCCGCGGGTGCTGATTATATTATCTCGACAGATGCTTCATGCTTGTTGCACTTGCAAGCCTATATTGATAAGAATAACCTGCCCATAAAAACCTATCACCTGGCCGATGTATTGGCTAATGGCTGGGGCAATGTATAATAGTTATTTATTACCGGCCAGTATCTCCAGCAAAGCATCGATCAATGGCGCCTGCCCTGGGTTGATGTAAACACGGGCATCATCAACAGTAAAGAAGTTTCCCTTATCCACCTCCGGTATTACAATGGTTTTACCTGATTTAGGCGGCCAGGGCAGCGCGAAGGTATTGCTTACTATCTTGGTAGTATCCACATCGCCCTCAACAGCCCAGGCATTTACTATTTTACCACTGCGTTGTTTCACCGGCGGCAGGGGAGTAAACTCACCATGTATTTTTTGCCCGGTTTCCTCTTCAAACTCACGTTTCGCAGCCACTAGGGTGTCTTCATCGGGGGCAAGCTCTCCTTTGGGGATAGACCATGCGCCCTTATCTTTATTCTTCCAGAACGGTCCGCCAGGATGTACCAGGAAGATCATGGGCTCGTTATTCAGCATCTTATACAGTAAAATTCCGGCGCTTTGTTGTGGCATGGTCAATATTTTGATTTGCTGTTAAAACCATTGCTTTTATATTTAGTTTTGCCACATGTTTACAGGTATTATTGAAACGCTTGGCAGGATAGTAACGCTCGAAAAGGAGCATAGCAACCTGCACATCACGGTTGAATCAGCCATTACGCATGAGTTGAAAATCGATCAGTCGGTTGCTCACAATGGTGTTTGCCTTACGGTTGTGGCTGTTGCCGATGGCTTGCACACGGTAACCGCTATTGACGAAACGCTGAGCAAAACCAGCCTCGGCCATCTCAAAACCGGCGACCTGGTAAACCTGGAACGTTGTATGCAAATGAATGCCCGTTTGGATGGCCATATTGTACAGGGCCATGTTGACCAAACCGCTATCTGTACCGCCTTTACCGAGCACGGCGGTAGCTGGGATTACACCTTTGAATACGATGCCACTACAGGTAATGTAACTGTTGAGAAAGGCTCTATCTGCGTAAATGGCATCAGCCTTACGGTGGTTAATTCAAAGGCCAACAGTTTTTCGGTAGCCATTATACCTTACACTTACGAGCATACCAATTTGCAGCACGTACGTGTTGGCTCGGTAGTCAATCTTGAGTTTGATATCATAGGCAAATACGTTGCCCGCCTGATGCAGCGTTAACGGCTTAGCGCTTCAATGCGTGAGCTGCTGTAAGCCATATACTGCTGATGATTTTTTGGTGGTTTTGATACCAAGTACTTTTTGTAGTATTTGATGGCCTGTTTCTTATTCTTAAGTTTATCATCATACAAAATAGCCAGCGCGTAAAGCGTAACCGGCCGCTCATTGTATTGCAGTGCTTTTAAATAAGCCGCTAATGATAATTTGGTCTTTTTAAGCCGGTCATAACTTTCGCCAATTTCGCCGTAATAAGAGTCGACAGATGGTGATATGGCTTTTTCGATGGCTTTTTCAAAATAACCGATTGCTTTAGGTTGATCTTTTAAACCTTTATAAGCCATGCCAGTATAGTACAGCGACGCTTCTGTCTGCGTATCATCGGTGAATTTACCGTAGGTCTCGATACATTGACGGTACTTTTTTTCGATGTAGTAAGATGTGCCTAACATGCTGATCACCGCGCCGGACATATCGCCTTCCTGAATAAGTTTATTGCACAAGTTAATCGTCTCAGCAGTTTTGCCTTGCTGAAAGGTGATTTTGGCTTTGCCCAAAACAAGCGTCAGGTTGGTACTATCGGCAGCAAGTGCGGGCAATAGTATTTTATCCGCCTGGTCGAGTTGCTTGACCGTTACATAAAAGCTGCTCAGATCAAAAGCCACATCGCCATCCAACGGGTTTATTTTGTTTGCTTTTTGCAGGTAATGCACATAACTCCCGATATCGCCCAGGTTTTTTGAAAGTGCGCTAAGCTGCCTGTAAACGTTAAAGTTAGCACTGTCTTTTTTAAGTATTTGTTTATAATAGATAAGGGCTTTCGCGCTGTTGCCGCGTCGGTTATTTATATTGCCGAGGTTGTATAATACCGGCACGTTAAGCGAGTCTGTTTGAAGAATGCGTAAATAATAACCCTCGGCTTGCGGTAACTTGCCGCTCATTTGCGCGGTGTATGCCAGTGCAGACAGTATTTTGCTATCAACTACATCATCTCCATATATACCATTAAGGTAGGAGTAGGCGTCAGCATAACGCTGGTTTTGATAGTAATCCAGCAAAATCGCGGCATCATGTTTAGGCGAATTTTGTGCATTTGAAGTTAAAAACAGGCATATAATGCCTATTAAGATTAATAGTCGCTTCATTTAACTAATTTATTAGTTGATTTTGACATATCCAAACTTTGGCAACATTATTGTTTTATGTATTGCACATCATAAATTGAAAAACTATGGATAAGCTAAAAAAATTCGCGCTGATGGAAAAAATTGTCCATGAGCTTGAGGATTTAAAAAACAGCCAGACGGCTTTGATACAAAAGATCGCTAAAATAGAAGTGGACAACATTGAGCTTGGCGATAAAAGGTTAGAGAAGGATCTGCCGGATATGCATCAGCGTGTAGCTGACAACCTGGATACCATCGCGGCTATACTTGACGATTTCGCTCAGCAAACCGATGAGTTTAGCGATAAAAACAACATCAGCGCCCTGAAAGAGCAGGAAGCTATAAATAATGCATAAACAGCAAAAGCTGAGTACTGAAAAGGTCTCCGCCGATAAGGCGGAGACCTTTTTTATGATCATAGGTTTTTTCTATAAAGCTTAAATAATAAATTTAACTCTATAGAACATGAAGCCTTACAATTTGTAAGATGTTCGCTTTTATTCAACTTCTTAATTAATGCTTTTGCCCTTCATAGCATGGCTTATGGCCTGGTCCATCAGGCGCTCGGCAAAGGGGCGCGTAAACTCGTTGAGCTCGTCAATACGTTTGTGTATTAAATCTTTATCGCCGCTATTTAACGCTTGTTTAAGCGCTGATACGTGTTGGTTTGTTTGTGTGGTTTCCTCCTCAGTTACCGAGGATCCATGTTTCTGCAAAAAGCGCTCCACAGTATAAATCATCTGCTCGCCCTCGGTACGTGCCTCAATAATCATGCGCTGGCTTACGTCGTCCTTGGCATGGGTAATGCTGTCCATTAGCATTTGTTCTACTTGGTCATCAGTAATGCCATAGGTAGGTTTTACTTCAACTTCTTGTTTAACTCCCGAGCGTAACTCTATGGCCTGCACTTTTAAAATGCCGTCTGCGTTCAGTAAAAAGTTAATATCAATTTTTGGGAAACCTGCCGGCATTGCCGGTATGCCCTTCAGGTTAAACTCGGCTAGTTTACGGTTTTCTTTAACCAAATCACGCTCCCCCTGGTATACGGCAATTTTCATATTCACCTGCCCGTCAACGGAGGTAGTATATTGCCGGCCGGCCTTGGTAGGTACTTTGGCATTGCGCGGGATAATAACATCCATCAATCCGCCCATGGTTTCAATACCCAACGAAAGTGGGGTAACGTCAAGCAGCAAAATATCTTTACGGTTACCGGCCATAATATCAGCCTGAATAGCGGCACCAAGGGCAACCACTTCGTCAGGGTTGACCTCGTCGTGCACCGGGCGACCAAAAAACTCAGCCACCATTTGCTTAACCAGCGCAGTACGGGTTGATCCGCCTACCATTACTACTTCATCAATTTGTCCAACACTCAGTTTAGCGTCTTTGAGCGCGTTTTGGCAACAGGTGATGGTTTGCTGTACTTTAGGCAATATCAGTTGCTCAAAAGTCCGGCTATCCAAGGTGCACCATATATCGCCCAGTTGTTCGTTAAACAGGCTTTGGTGTGCAAATGATTTTTTCGCTTCCTCAGCCTTTAAACGTAATTGCTGCGATAGTTCACGGTTATCTGCCAGTTGTGCTTTGTTCAGGTTGTTCTTTGCTATCCAGTAGTCTATAATGGCGCGGTCAAAATCATCGCCACCTAAAAAGGTATCGCCGTTAGTAGCCAGGACCTCAAAAATGCCATTCTGAATTTGCAGTATCGATACGTCAAACGTGCCGCCGCCCAAATCATACACGGCAATGGTCTTGGTTTCTTCGGGGTTAAGGCCTATTCCATATCCCAAACTCGCGGCGGTAGGCTCATTTACTATACGCAATACATCCAAACCGGCAAGTTTACCTGCATCGCGTGTTGCCTGGCGTTGCGAATCATTAAAATAGGCGGGTACGGTTATCACCGCACGGTTAACTGGTGTCTTCAGGGCGTGCTCGGCACGCTCTTTTAATTCTTTAAGTATAAGTCCGGATAGTTCAATAGGAGTATAGAATTTATCGCCCACATTGATTTTAACCAGGCTTTCGGAATTATCATCAATTACCTTATACGAGAAAAAATCCTTGTAATTTTCAATGTCATGGTACGAGCGGCCCAATAGGCGCTTAACCGAGAAGATGGTATTCTGCGGATCGGTAACCAGATAATTTTTAGCATCATTACCCACAGTTACTTCGCCGGTTTGGCCGAAATGAACAATCGACGGTACCAACACCCCTTTACCGGCATCATTAATCACCTGCGCGTTCTTGTCTGGGTTGATGAAGGCCACCAGCGAGTTGGTGGTACCCAGATCGATACCTACAATAATCTCTTCTTTTTGTAACGAGCCTGTTGCCAGGTTTATAGAAACTTTAGCCATAACGGGGCAAATGTAGCAAGATTTAACAGGCCTAATGTCTTTTTAATCTCTAATTCTCAATTCAGTTGCGTAATATTTATATTTTTGTTCACCCGGTTATTTACTACGAATGGGCAGGCATTTAAATGAATTATAAAGGCTATCTTACTAAAAATCTGCCCGCTATTGTTTTGAGTCTGTTTCTGCTGGCGTTTTTTAAAAATGCCGACGCGCAAACGTTCGGGGGCAACCCACCAAGCCTGCAATGGAAACAGTTTAACACCCCCGCCGCACGGGTGATATTTCCTGCCGGGATGGATAGCACCGGCCTGCGCGTTACCGTGCTGATTAATCGAATAAACAACGTAGTAAAGCCATCCATCGGCTCCAAACAAAAACAGATTAACATCGTATTACAAAACCAGACTACCGAGAGCAATGGCTATGTAGGCCTGGCGCCATTTCGCAGTGAATTTTACCTTACACCACAACAAAATAGCTTTGAATTAGGCAGCATATCATGGTCAGAAATGCTTGCTGTTCATGAGTTTAGGCATGTTCAGCAGTATAATAACTTTAACGTAGGCTTATCGCATGTTTTAAAGTTGTTGTTTGGCGAGGGTGGGCAGGCCTTCGGCAATGCCTTAAGCGTGCCAAACTGGTTTTTTGAGGGCGATGCCGTTTACAACGAAACCCTGGTTAGTGCGCAAGGCCGGGGGCGTTTGCCTTATTTTTACAATGGCTTTCGCGGGTTGTGGGCTGCCGGTAAGGTTTATAACTGGATGAAGTTGCGCAACGGATCATATGTTGATTATGTGCCCAACCATTATCCTTTAGGCTATATGATGGTTGCATACGGACGCGAAAAGTATGGCGACACGTTTTGGCGAGACGTTACCCATGATGCAGCGGCTTATAACCGTTTGTTCTATCCGTTTCAAAACAGTGTTAAAAAGCACGCGGGAATAAAATTTTCCACCTTCCGTACCGAAGCTTTGAATTACTTTAAGCAGCAGTTTAATGATGCTGCTCCGCAAAAAACGGCTAAACATTTTATTGCTGATGAAGAGTTTCCGGCTTTTGTTAATGATAGTACCATCATTTATCTGAAAAGCCCTTACAATAACATAGCTGCATTTTTTATCCTTTCGGGCGATAAGGAGCGCAAGATAACCACACGGGCAATTTCGCAGGACAGATATTTCGATTATGCCAACGGTAAAATAGTGTATGCCGCCTACCGGCGTGATTTACGCTGGGGTTACCGCAATTACCACGAACTGCGTGTTGTTGATGTTAGCAGCGGGCACGAACGTACCATTACCAGCAAAACCAAGTACTTTTCGCCATCATTTAGTGCCGATGGCAAGCGTATTGTAGCGGTGCAGGTCAACCCTGATGGCAAGGCGGCACTGCATATACTGGATGCACAGACAGGCAAGCTTATTTCGGATCTTCCAAACAATGCCCGGTTGTTTTATACTTATCCTAAATTCCATGGCAGTGATGTCATCTCCGCTGTTCGTAACGCTAAAGGGGAGATGGGTATAGTTAAGATAAACACGGTTGATGGTGTACAGCAAAGCTTATTGCCATTCAGCTATCAGCCAATTGGGTACATTAACGTTAGGCATGATACGGTATACTTTACCGGCACATCAGGTAATAACGATGCGTTGTTCGCCCTTGCAATTAATGATAAAAAGTTGTTTAAGCTGCGCAGTGATCTTAAAACTATTGGCAGCTACCAACCGGCTGTGTCAACCAATAAATTAGCCTGGGTGGGTTTTACGGCCAGTGGCTATCGAATAACACAGGCTGATAAACGCGATATACAATGGGAGCCCGTCAACGCTGAGAATTTACCGGGCGGTTTGCCAGATTACCGGGTTTCATCGCTTGATAAAAATACAGCATCAGGCTTAATTGGGGTTGACGATACGGTATACAGTTATCCAGTCACTAAATATAAGAAAGGCTATAACCTGTTCAACTTTCATAGTTTGATACCGGAGATCAGCGATCCCGATTATCGCATATCGATAGCCGGGCAGAATATATTGAACACGTTTGAGTCGAACATTTACTTTAACTACAACCGTAACGAAGGCTATAAACAAGCCGGTTTTGATTTAATTTACGGTGCGCTTTTCCCGTATCTCTCTGCCGGTGCCGATTATATTTATGAACGACGGCGCATATATCGCGGCAGCGATATTTACTGGAACGAATTTAATTTACACGGCGGCTTGCAATTACCTTTTAACTTTACCCGGGGCAAAAAAATTACAGGCTTAAATGTAGGTACCGATGTATATTACGCCCAAACCAATTACCAGGACGGCTTTGAAGCATTCAACAGGCATTTTACTTACCTAAACAGTTACCTGTCATTCTCAACGCGCATTCAACAGGCAAGGCAGCATATCAACCCGCGCTGGGGGCAGTCGTTTACGTTTATTTATAAAAACGGTTTGAGCCTATCGGCGCATCAGTACCTCGCTTCCGGTACGTTTTATTTACCGGGCTTATGGCCAAATCACAGTTTGGTTATTAATGCAGCCCATCAGGAGCATGGGTTAGATAACCAAGTGAGCTTTTCAAACAATTTTCCATTTTCAAAAGGATACTCGGTTGAAAACCTGTACCGTATGGATAAGCTTGGTGCCAATTATCATTTTCCAATCGCTTACCCGGACGCGGGCGTGGCCAACACCATCTACCTGATGCGGGTTAGGGGCAACGCGTTTTATGAGTATACCCGCGCGTCAGACTTTTACAATACCGGTAATAAATTTAAAGCGAACTTTAGAAGTGTAGGCGGAGCAGTATTTTTTGATACCAAGGTTTTTAATGAAACATCCATCTCATTCGGTTTAAGATATAGCCGTTTGCTTGATCCTGACCTGTTTGGCGGCACCGGGCGGGATAGATTTGAGATTGTGTTGCCGGTGAGTATTTTTTAAAGGTACAGTTGCACCATTTGCCGCCAGTAACGGGGGCGATGCGCATAGTTATCCCAAATGTATAGGTTATTAGGTATGCCCTTATCCCACAAAAGCTGGCTAAACTCATAGTTGTTGGCTAAAAAGGGATCTGTTTCACCTATAGCAAATATGTACTGTGAAGTCCGTATGCTATCGAGCAGATCGCCTTGTTGCATGTTGCCCATAAACTGCAGGGGCGAGTTGTAATAAATATTATCGTCGCGATAACCATCGAACAGGTCCTTAAAGTCGTTGATATTGCGCGTGAGGTCGTACCGCCCGCTCATGCATATCACTTTGTTAAACAATGCAGGGTGTTTAAGCGCGATGTTTGCCGCATGGAATGCGCCCATACTGCAACCGGCTACCTCCATTACATCGGTATTGTTTTTTGAGCGAATGAAGGGCAGCACCTCTTCCAGTATGTAATCCTCATACTGCAGATGCCTGATTATGCGTGCAGAAGGATGGGTGGATTGATTGTAAAAGCTTTCGGCGTCTATGCTATCCACACAGTATACCTGTAATTGCCCATTATCAAGCTGGTCGCGCAATACTTCGATTATTCCCCAATTCTCATAATCATAGAACCGTGCCATACGTGTAGGAAAGAAAAGGACGGCCCGCCCGCTGTGCCCAAACACCAAAAGCTCCATGTTGCGTTGCAAATGGGTACTATACCATTTATGATATTCCCTGTTCATTGAGGAGGCATAGCTTTTTGGTGGTGAATATCAGTAGCGCATGTTACTTAACTGTGAACAAATAATTAATGATGACGATACAACTGTTCGGCCACCACCTGTTTCCACAGTTCATAACCTTCCTTGCTCAGGTGCAATCCGTCGTTAACAAAATACCTGCCCTTTGGATAGTCGCCTGCATCAACCATATGGCTAAATATATTGATAAAATGCCAGTTATCGCTGCTTTTAACTATTTCTGTCTCAATTAAATTGTTGGTATACTTAAACCTGTCGATGATGTTTCGCCGGTTAATGCTTGGCTTAAGCGATATATAATAACATTGGATATTACCAAAGCGCCGGTTAACTTCAACCATAAGCTGCTTGAAAAATATGAAAACCTCTTCCGGCGTACGCCCGTCGCCCAGGTCGTTATCACCGGCGTAAACAACCAACCTTTTCGGGTTATAGGTAAGCATTATGCGCTTAAAAAACCACACGCAGGCCGCCAGTGTGGAGCCGCCAAAGCCCAGGTTGACGGGTTTAAGGTCAGCAAAATCACTATACAGCGTTTCCCATAACCTTATGGACGAGCTGCCGTAAAATAATGTTTCGGGCTCATAGGTAAGTTGCTGGCTCCTTTTTTCTAACTGCTTAACGTCTTCTTCGTACCAATACATTTACAATCGCTTTTGCGGTTTCAAAGTAAGCAAATAATTTTCCAGCGCAATGTTAACATTTGCTTTTTGCTTAGATATAAGTGATAATTGGCAATGCAAACATTTATAAGCATTGATAGTTTTTTAGCTATCTGCACATGCCGCTTAATTATAAGTAATAAACAAAAAGCGCTGTGTTTTACGTTATAATAGTTTTTCAATTTCTCCGATAAGTGAATGGCTGATAACCAGTGGAAACGTTTTATGCGCTCAATAAAGGGTAAGGTTGTATTTGCCTTTATACTGGCATGCGTCGCCCTTTTTTTGGCATGGAACGTTAGCCGTGGCGCGTTTAGCGAAATGCTGGCGGCGGTTGAAAATATATCTACCCCTAACAATAAACTGCGTATTGTAAACGATCTTTCGCGCCGCGTGGCACAGCTCGATCAGATGCAGCGCATGCAGGTATTGCGTAACGGTGGCGAGCACGATAGCTTTTTTAAAGAGACACGCCGCATCAACCGGTCTATTGATACGTTACAGGGCTATTACCAGAATGACAGGGTTCAGCTATGGCGATTAAAATCTCTACGTAAGCTGTTACGCGAGCGCGATAAGCTGTTTATGAACTATTTGCAGGTGCGCGAAAAGCTGGTTAATAATAAACTGTTTTCGGCCCAGGTAGAAGTGTTGAATGATTTGGTCGACAAAAACGCCCGGGCAGACAGCGCAGCTGTTACCACCGAAAAGAAGGTATCGACCACCATTGTTTACCCGCAGAATAATGAGGACAGGCGCGGATTTTTTGGAAAGCTGTTTGGTAAAAAGAAAAAGCCTGCCGATACGGCTTATAAGGTGGTTAGCGAGCAGCTCAACATCGAAAAGGATACCGTAGCCCAGGCTATTAAGGACAGCATCATGGAAAGCATGACGCAGGCTGTTGCCCGTATTGAGAAGAACCAACTGCGTAAAAGTGCCCAGTTCATTAATCAGGAAGTAGTGCTGGCCAAGGCCAATACAAAAATCATTACACAAATACTATCAATACTTAAGCAGGTTGAAAATGAGGTTGTATCGCAAATAGAGTACAACAACGCCCATGCTAAAACGGTAGTTAATACCAGCGTTAAAAAGATCAGCCTGATCATACTCGGTTTCTTCCTGATCACGCTAATTCTGGTGGCATTGATCCTGATCGATATATCGCGAAGCAACCGCTACCGTAAGGAGCTGGAAGAGGCCAAGGAGACAGCCGAATACCATAGCATGGCTAAGCAGCGCTTTTTATCAAACATGAGCCATGAGATACGAACGCCGCTGCAATCCATCATTGGTTATGCTGAATTAATTCGTCAGCAGGAGCACCCGCGCCGTAACCATATTGAGGCTATCTATCAATCCTCCGGCCACCTGATGCAGATTGTAGACGAAGTGCTGGATTATAACCGTATCATATCAGGTAAGTTCACTTTTACCAATGCTGCCTTTGATATGCTGGAAGTATTGAATGAGGTAGCATCGGTAGTACGTTTTCAGGCCGAAAAAAAGCAGCTTAAACTCGAACTAAAAGCCAACTTTGCTGCGGAGATATATGTCAATGGAGATGCTTTCAGGCTTAAGCAGGTATTATATAATTTGTTAGGCAATGCCATAAAGTTTACAGAGCAAGGATCAGTACAATTAATAGTAAGTTGCGCCAGGCATAGCGAGCGTGCCAATTTCACCTTCAGGGTGGATGATACCGGTATGGGTATGGCTCAGGCAGACCTGCAAAAAATATTTAACGAATTTGAGCAGGCTGATAATAACCGAACGCAGATTGGCACCGGGCTGGGCCTGACCATAAGTAAACAATTAGTTGAAGCACAGGGTGGAAATATACAAGTGAACAGTAAGTTAGGAAAAGGGTCAAGCTTTATATTTCATTTAAGCTATCCGATTGTAGCAGCGCCCGAGAAACAGCATCAGCATCATACGCCAGCCTTGCTTAATACCGGAACAGATATGGTGTGGATAGTTGACGATGATAATTTTATCCTCGAAATGTGTTCATTGATGCTTACTAAACATAACATCAGCCACCGTAGTTTCAATTCGGCGCAGCAGGTACTCGACGCCAACTGGACCAGCGATGTAAAATACATCCTGATGGATATACGCATGCCCGGCATGAGCGGTATTGAACTTTGTAAGCTGCTGCGCCAAAAATTGCCTCATGAGGTACACCTTTTCGCACTTACGGCGCAGGTTATCCCGCAGGAGCGGGAGAGTATTTTAGCTGCCGGATTTAACGGAATACTTAAAAAGCCGTTTAAAGAGCACGAACTTATTGAGATACTCGACCTGGATGAAGAGCCGGTTATAGCCCTAGAGACCATCGACATTAGTAACCTCGAGAAAATGACTTTTGGTGACAAAGAGCAATTGGCGCGAATACTCGAGCTGTTTACAGAAGACACTTTGAATGATATTAACAGCCTGAAGCGTTTGCTCGAAAACTATACCGACGAAGCGCTGGAAGAAATAGCGATAACCGTACACCGTATGGCCGGCCGTACGGCGCAAATTGGTGTTAAAAACCTGGCCGCTGATCTTCGTTCAGCTGAGCTTGAGCTAAATAAAGCGGATACGCTTACTAATGCGCACACCAACAGGTTGCTGGCCTTGATCATCCGCTTGCAGCAGGTTAGGGAGCAAATACGCCGCGATTATTTACACAACGCCGAAGTTTAAGAATCGAGGCCGTAGCGCTCAATTTTTGCATAAAGCGTTTTACGATCAATGTTCAACAACTTTGCTGCCTTTGATTTATTGTACTTTACTTTTTGCAAAGTTTGCTGTATAACGGCTTTTTCGTTAGCCTCATTCAATGCTTTCAGGTCGGCATCAGCAGGCGGCGTTACCGGTAGATGCGTAATGTAATTGCTCATTTCATCAGGTAACGATTCTGCACCGGCTTCCTCTCCGCGGGTTAGTAATACCATGCGCTTGATCACGTTTTTCAGTTCGCGCAGGTTACCCGGCCAGTCGTAACGGTTAAGCAGTTCCATCGCTTCCGGCGATATGCTTTTAACATTACGTTCAAGTTCCTGATTAGATATCGTAATAAAATGGTTGATGAATAATTGCAGATCTCGGCCGCGCTCGCGCAGGGCAGGTATCTGTATCTTGAATTCATTTATACGGTGATACAGATCCTGGCGGAAATCACCATTGCTTACGCTGCTCAGCAGGTCGTCATTAGTAGCGGCGATGATACGCACATCAACCTTGATCTGTTTAGTGCTGCCCAGTGGCTGTATGGTGTTCTCCTGCAAGGCTCGCAGCAATTTTACCTGCACATCATAACTCAGATTGCCAATTTCATCCATAAACAGTGTACCGCCATCGGCCACTTCAAACAAGCCTTTCTTATCAGTCAAAGCACCGGTAAAAGAGCCTTTTATATGACCGAACAATTCGCTTGCCGCCAGATCTTTTGATAGCGCCCCGCAATCAATCGCTATAAATGGTTTATCCGCACGTTTACTGCGTTCATGTATAAAACGCGCGGCATGTTCCTTACCGGTACCGCTTTCACCCTGTATTACTACCGACATATCGGTAGGCGCAACCAGGTCGATGTATTCGTAAAGTTTATCTGATTCGGCGCTTGTGCCCTTTATAAATCCGGGATAGCTGGTAGTGCCGGCTTCTGCCGGTTTGGTTGTTTTAACAGGCGTTGCCTTTTCCTCTGTTTTAACATTTAATGCTGATTTCAAGATCATCAGCAATTCATCCGGATTAACGGGTTTGGTGATATAATCGGCCGCGCCCATTTGTATGGCTTTCACAGCCGTACGCACATCGTTAAAGCTGGTCATCATTACGGCCGGAATTTTTAATCCCTTATCATGCGCATGGGCCATCACTTCAAGCCCGGTACCATCGGGTAAACGGTAATCAAGCAGTAACAGATCAAAAGCTTGATCATCCAGCTGCGTTAAAGCATTCTTGATATTATTTACAGCAACAACCTCATGGCCATTTCTTGGTAAAAAGCCTTGTAGTATTTGTGAAAATGTAGTATCGTCCTCAACCAGTAATATTTTCGCCATCGGTAGTTTGTTGCAAATAAGGCGTAAAAATACAAAAGCCGGAATAAATTCCGGCCTTTGATGTTGAGGTATATTGTGATTATGAGTGCTTATTATTGCTTAACCGGGCGTCCGTCCTTGTCAAGCTTTACAAATCGCAGGTCATCACCTTTTTTCAGGTTGATGATGTAGTACTCTGCAGTACCTGCTTTTACTAATGATGCATCAACCGCGGTGTATTCTTTTACCGCATCGCTTTTCAGCGTGGTTTTTACTGCTTCAGGTAATTCCTCTACTTTTACAGGTGTTTTAACCTCCTGTGCTGTTGCACCCGCTGTAGCTGTGGCAGCGGCACCGTTAGCGCCGGCAGCAGTTGAATCCTGTTGAGTTTGTTGTGCAGGTTGTTGCTGTGATGCTGCAGGTTGAGTGGTTGATGTATTTTGTGCGTTTGCGTTAACTACTCCTATTAGGCCTAAAAAGGCTACTGACAAAATGATCTTTTTCATAGTATATATATTTTATTTAAGTACGATAACTTATAATACACAATTGTGCCAGCTAGAAGCGTATATACAATGATACTGATAATCAGTAATTTAATAAAATAGTGTTAATTTAAACATGGGGAGCATCTCCACAATGTGCCCTGTTAAGCGGCAAAAGTCAGGGAATAAGCAGCTGCTTAAATTGCAGGCTGTCGCCTTTAAAGGCGTTAAAGTCTACCTCGTGGGCTATACCATTTACATAAGCCCTGTCCGAATGTTGCCAGAACCACCAGTTGGTTTCCTCTGGTAAATTCAGTTCATGCTTGTAATAATGCGCGATCCATAGAGGGTATTCATCAAAGTATCCGGCTAAATATTCCTTATAAAAGCTGATGTTGGTATAAATTACAGGCTTTACGTGTGTTTTCTTTTGCACATGATTGATGAAGGCAGTAAGCTCCTTCCGCATTTTTTCGGGAGATACGCCGTCGGTTACTTCAATATCAACCACTGGCGGCAGGTCGCCGCTTTCGGGCTTAACATTCTGCAAAAAGAAACGCGCCTGCCACAGGCCATTCTTTTTAGGGTGGAAGTAATGATACGCACCGCATACGATACCGAATTTCGGTGCTTCGCGCCAGTTACGTTTGAAATACGGGTCGGCAGTGAGTAAACCTTCTGTAGCTTTTATAAAAGCAAAGCGGATGCGCACACTATCTTCTTCCATGGTGCTTACCTGCTGCCAGTTTATGTTGCCTTGCGCGTACGATACATCAATGCCATGAATTTTATAAGCCACGGGTATATCTATATCAAAGCTTTTATACGTACGGTAAGTCGCAGGTTTGCCGCCGTCCCATATCCACCGCCAGGTTGAGGAGAAAAATTTTACCACATACCCGTAGTAAAAAGGCGATAGTAATATAAGTGCTAAGCCAATGGCATAAGGGTACCAGTTAAAGGTATTGCCCGGCCTTTTCTTTTTAGTACCTGCCGATGGCTTTCGTTTTACCGTTGCTCTGGGTTTTACAATAGCGGGTTGTTTACGGGGTGGCACGGCACAAAATTATAAAAATAAAGCAGGCTGTTTTATGGCCTGCTATATTTTATGGACTCTAATCAGTTGAATACTATTGAGAGTTCGCTTGCAAATAATTCAATACTATAATCTTCATAAAAGTCAACATAGTAACAGTATAATCCCTTTTCAGAATATTCAAATAGCTTTCCGTTTTTCTCAAACCGGCCTCTGTAAATGTTGTCTACAGTTAATTTAAAAAAAATGCCGTTGGTAAGATAATCGCTTATTTTAGAAACTACTATGTCCTTAAATGTAATTGGACTGATCCAATTTCTGAAGTTGGATCAAGAACGGTAAAGAGTAATGTTAAAGAATACTGATCTAACTTAATTTGTGTGCAATCAAAGTGGTTATGTAAATCAATATATATATTGCCGTTATTAAATTCAGCCAGATTTTCAAATAGCTCAGGCTTCAATAATTTAACTTGATGCACTTGATTTTAACTTTTTCGTTGAATGATGCAACGTTCGTTCTTCAACAATTCCTCTGACTCGGCTATCTCGTATACCGATTTCATGCGCTTCTCCTCAGTTTTATAATATTTCTTTAATTCCTTGCGGTGATAGGCCTGGTAAAACCGGCGTACTTCTTCATCGGTTTGTAATATGAGGCCTGGTACAGGTAGCGTATTACGGTGCTCATCCATGGCTACCATGGTAAGATAGCTGGTGTTGGTATGCTTTACGTGTTGGGTGGTCACATTTTCAGAGATCACCTTGATGCCGATAACCAGCGAGGTTTTGCCCACATAATTAACCGAGGCCATAAGCGATACCAGTTCACCAACCTCGACAGGCGCTAAAAAGTCGATGGTGTCAACAGACGCGGTAACGCAGTAGGCCCCGGCATGTTTGGCGGCGCAGGCGTAAGCTACCTTATCCATCAGTCCCATAATAATACCGCCGTGTATCTTGCCTCCAAAGTTAGAGTAAGCGGGTATCATCAATTCAGTAAGCGTAGTTTGAGAGGCGGCTACGGTTTTAAAATCTTCCATGTCTACAGTTATTTACCAGCCATTGATTTTTCGCGGATCGCTCTGAACTCTGAATTCTTCTTCCATTGCGGAAAGGTGGTCTCGCCGGCCAGTTTAGCGCCGATCCGGTACAGGATATTTGCGGTTTGCGTCATGCCGCTCAAATCCATATCGCGCGTATAGTTATCTGACGGTTGATGATAGTGCTCGGCATTAAATGTGTCTGCCTGTTTTGTGCCCCATTCGCGGCCATGTTCCTTGTTGTCGGGGCCGGTATGCATATCTAAAGCAGGTACGCCTACCTTGGCAAAGTTGAAATGATCCGAGCGGTAATAACCCCCAGCCCAAGGATTGGGATCGGCTTCGACTGTTAAGCCTTGTTCCTTGGCTATGGCTTCCACATAGTCTTCCAAATCGTTCTGGCCTCTTCCTGTGATAGGGATATCCTTACTCTCGCCATCGGGTGAAAGGGCATCCATATTCAGATTTCCAACAGTTTTATTCAATGGGAATAGTGGATGTGAACCATAATATTCCGAACCCAATAAGCCTTGTTCTTCGGCTGTTACCGATAAAAATACTATGGAGCGCTGAGGTTTTTCTTTAGCGTTTTTAAAAGCTTTTGCCATTGCAAGCAAAGCGGCCGTTCCGCTGGCATTATCAACCGCGCCATTGTAAATGCTGTCACCTTTTGCATCCGGCTGACCAATGCCCAGGTGATCCCAATGCGCCGTGTAAATAATGTATTCATCAGGCCTGGTGCTGCCCTTTAACACCGCCGCTACGTTATGCGAGGTAGAGTATTTTAATTTATTGACAATACTAATAGTAGTTGTGGTTTTAAGCGGGACCGCTTTAAATTCTTTTTTACGGGCATAAGCGCGCATATCCTCAGTAATACCTGCACCGGCTAATAACTTTTTGGCTGTTTCCTCACTTACCCAGCCTTCCATTTTGCAGCGGGAAAGGTGCTTGTCATCCTGTTGCAAATAAAGTTTCGAACCAGAAAAACTGGTGTTCACCACGCTCCATGGATAGCTCGCTGGTTCTGATTGATGGACTATTAGCACACCCGCGGCACCCTGGCGGGCAGCCTCTTCATATTTGTACGTCCAACGGCCGTAATAGGTCATGGTATCGCCGTGAAATAGCGTACGGTTGCCCGACTTAAATCCCGGATCGTTCACCAGCACCACTACGGTTTTGCCTTTAACATCTAAACCCTTGTAATCATTCCAACCATACTCCGGCGCTACAACACCGTAACCTGCAAATACCAGCGGAGAGTTTTTTATCTCTACGGATGATAACTCCTGCCGGGTAGATGCCACGAAATCAGTACCGGGTTTTAATGTTGCCGATGTTTTGCCATTCAACTGCATGGCCGTAGGCGTGCCGGTAATTTCAACCAAAGGCACATCCTGAAAGTAGCTGCTGTTGTTAGCTGGCTCTAAGCCTATTTGCTTAAACTGTGCAGCCAGGTAATTTATCGTTTTGGTCTCGCCCTCGGTAAAAGGTTTGCGGCCGGTAAGCGAATCATCCGCCAGCGCTGAAAGATAACCGCGAATGTCATTATCGGCAATAGGGCCGGTATCTGTTTGGCTATCTGTTTTTTTGTTATTGTTACAGCTAAACCAAACTGCGGCGGTTAACATCAACCAAAAGATTAAGGCGTTGCGTTTCATGGTGTTCATACTCAAATGTAATAAGCGCATTTCAAAAAGACAATTTTACAGCAATAGATGATTGGTGTATTAACAGAAAAGGGTTATCAATTAGCTGATAACCCTTTTCTGTTTGTTTTATAATGTTGTTCTAATCGGCGTCTTCGTCAGGTGTAAAATCCTTGTCTGAGCGCGAAGCTTCGTAATCAGGTTCACCGTCCTGTTCGTCGCTCTTAAAATTCACTTTGTCGTTTTTTTCGTCAGACGGTTCTGTGCGGGCGAAATACGCATTGGTATAACCCGCGTTTTGTGACGGGTTATTAGGCGCATCGCCGGAAGGCGTATTGTTCTCCTCGCCAAAAGCATGACCGCCATAACCGTGGCTTTCCATACCCGGAGCATCGGCCTTCTTTACCTCGCCACCCAATATCGATTTTTTTAGGTTCTCCTCTTTCAGGTTGCTATCATCATCAACCGGATAGGCATTAGCTTCGCTATTCGGGTTTTTGTTTTTCAATTCATCATCGCTGTAAGCATTCATAACATTAGTTATTGGTACTCATAAATAAGCTTTGGTTTGATGAAATTGTTTTTATAATTGATAGATTGTAGTTCATAGTTGATAGATCATGGTTCATTGTAAAGAAGCTGTTTTCTATATTCCAACTATTAACCATAAACCATCAACCATGAACTACTCTCAAAACACTTTTGCGCGTATTTCCTTCGCTATTTCTTCCGTAACACTGATAATGTCTTCAGCTACATGGCCGTTATTGATAACCACCTTGTGGCATTCATTTTTATACGGCAGTAAGTACTCTTTATATGCAGGCACCACGTGGTTAATCCATTTATAGTGCACATCGTCGTTTGAGTAGCCGCGCTCTATCAAGTCACGTTTTAAACGGCGTTGCAGGGCAACATCTTCATCCGCATCAATAAATACCTTCAAATCCAGCATGTCGGCAATTTTGCGGAAATGCAGGATAAACAAACCCTCAACAATCAGTATCGGCGCTGATTTTATTTCGAGCGTTTTTGGCTTGGCGTTGGGGTTGTTAAATGTGTACTCAAGTTTGTTGATGCTTTGGTTGTTCAGCAGTGCCTCAATATCGTTTTCAAAATGGGTATGGTCAATGGTATCGGGCAGGTCAAAATTATACAGCTTATTTTCCTCGGCCGTCATGGTATGTCCAACCGGAAAGTAATAGTCATCCTGCGATACAAGGGCAACCTCGTTGTTACTGAAATGCTTTAAAAAACACTTTAAAAAAAAAGTTTTGCCAGAGCCGCTGCCACCGGCTATGCCAACTATATAGGGTTTATTCATTCGTAGTACCGTAGCTTAAATTTACGTGGAAACGTTTATCAAGCGCGCCTAATGATTCGGCTACATTTTTAGTCATGACAATGATAACGTCCTTGGTTGATTCGTTATCGGTAAAGCGGCCAACAACCTTTGCAAATGTGGTACGGTTGGTCATGGGGTTGATAATCTTGATCACCGTGCCGATAGGAGCTGTACGGTGCAGCACCAGTTTCTTGTTCGGGTCAAGTCCGGCCTCTTCCATCCAGGTGGCCACGCCTTTTTCATTCTTTTCGTACAAGCCGTAACGGTTTGGGCGAACACCGGCGCCTACGGAGTCGGTTGTTGATACGGGCATCGGTTCTGTCGAGTCGCGCACGGCGGCAACTTTACTGGTGTCCGGCATGGTAACTACCGGGGGCGGGGTAGTGGCGGTTTTGTTGGCACGCACTTTAATAATTTGCCCGGCGGTAAGCGATTTTTTTGTGAGCTTGTTAATGTTTACAATATCATCAACCGTTGTATTAAAGCGGCGCGCAATGGCAAACAAAGTTTCACCGGCTGATACCTTGTAATCCTGGTATTCGGGGATGTTGCCTGCGTCCGCGTTCGGTTGAGTTTGTTGCTGCGCTGCGGGTGTGTTGTTAGCTGGCGTTTTTTGTGCTGGCTGTTGCGCAATCGGCCTGGTTTGCGTTTGTTGCTGTTGGACGGGTGGGGTAGTAGTAGCTACCTGTTGCTGGCCATCTTCATAAGGTAACTCAGTAGGTACTTTAATTACATTGCCGATGCGCATAGGCGCGTTGTTGTTAAATTTGATGATCGCGTTTGGCTTTACATTGTAACGGCGGCCGATGGCGTAATAATTATCTTTTGGATCTATTTTATGCAGGATGATCCTTTTTCCGTTCTGGTTTTCAACGCCAATTGAATCAATTACGTTACCTGCAAATACGGGGACTGAAAAGGTAAAGGTTGATATCAATAATAAAGGGAGCTTAAATTTCATAATGTTTTATAATACAATAAATTATAATTCCAAAACCAACAATTCGGTTCTGTTTTTCAGGCAGATAAGCCAATTTTTATGTAATACAAACGCCTCGGGCTGTAATTTTTGTATACCGGTCATCAATAATTCTTCGTAACAAATACGGTTGTTGTTAAGTACGAACAACCATTGTTGCAATACCCCGCCGTTACGGGTGTGCAAAGATACAATTCTGTAACCATTGTGCTCAATATAATGTATCAAACCACCTGCAGGCTCTAAATGCTGTAGCGGTACAGGCAGTTGTTGTATCGGCAGGTACTGCGGAACGTCAACCTGTTTTAAAAAATCATTATCAGTAATACAATCATAAGGCCTTAACACTTTACCCGTTTCAATATCATGCACATAAAGCTTTTTGGGCAGCATTTGTGTGTTGAATAATACCGGTCCGGCATCGCTTAAATGGTCGTAAGCGAGCGAGAAATTGCTCCACATTTCCGATCCGTACTTAGCATTTATGGCGGTAATGCCTTTGTGTACCGGGGTACTTTCACTTTGGAAATAGTGCAGCAGCAACACGCCGTTATGGATGGTTTCCATGCCGGTGAGCCAGCGTTCGTGCGTGGTGTAGTTCTCAAAATTTATCTGTGCGCCAGGCAGATCGATGGCGGCAAAGCTTGTCGTTCTGTCAGCCTCGTTCCGTATCTCGAGTGCCAGAGTTGCAGTTACCTCATCAATATCCATGCGCCAGATAACGCCGTTAAAGCTTTTTTGTATGAAGGGTTTCCATGCTGTCATAAGTTTGCAAATATCCCCATAATTATTAAAAACTGCTTAGCTTTGGTACAAACATTGACTTTATATACCTGTTAAACACAAAACCACAATTAAATAATATGGACGCTAAAGAAATAAGCCTCGAAGAACGTAAAGTAAAACCGGTTGTTGATTTGTTAAATGACCTGTTAGCTAATTACCACATTCATTACCAAAAACTAAGAGGCTGCCACTGGAATATTAAAGGACAAAACTTTTTTACCCTGCACCTTAAATTTGAAGAGCTATATACCGAGGCGCTTACTACTATTGATGAGCTTGCCGAAAGGATTTTGACCTTAGGCAAACCACCGCACAGCACCTTTGCCGATTATATCAAAGAATCATCAATCAAAGAAATAAACACTATAGGTATGAAAGATACCGATATGGTGCGTGCTATTATTCAGGATATGGCTACTTTGATTGCTATGGAACGTGAGATATTGGATGTAACCGCCGATGCGGGCGACGATGGTACCAACGACATGGTTAACCGCTTTATGCAATTCAAAGAGAAAACTACCTGGATGCTCCGTTCATTTGTGAACGAAGATTAAGGTTTAGATTTAAGATATTAGATTTGAGACCTTAAAATAAGCTCATAAAATAATATAAAAAGAGAAGTCCCGCTAAATTTAGCGGGACTTCTCTTTTTAAAAACATGCAGTTTAAAATTCTGTTAACTCCCAAATTTCGAAAATTCAGGTTCAGATCAGAATCTGTAACTTACTGTCAGATACAAATTATCGTTTGTGCGGTTTATAGTAGCTGACGGACTTGCGTCACCTACCTCATAGGGGAAAACTGTGTTTGAGCCGGTGCTATGCAGATAAGTAGCATCAATAGAGTAATGGCCCGAACGGAAGCCTAAACCACCTGATGCGGTTTTAATATTGCTGCCATTATCTTTCATCGGGTTGCCAAAAATGTTGTAACCACCACGTAAATAAGCAAACTTACCTAAACGCGCTTCGGCACCAAAACGGGTATTGATAGCACCTTTATAGAAGGTGCGAATGTTCGGGTTATCTTCATATTCAGCATCATAGCTATCATTACTCATCAGCTTCGCGGAGCTGTAATCAACGTACTCCACATCGCCGGTTATAAAACCATAGTTTTTAAAGAAGTAAGCAATACCGCCAGCTACTTTCAATGGCGTGCGCAGGTCATAATTCAAAGTATAAACCTCTGAGTTACGATAGCTCTTGTCGCCGCTTATATCGGTGGCCAAAGTTTCTCGGTAAGTGTCTTCCATATTATACCAGGTAGGCGAGGTAAAGTTAAAGCCTAAACGTAGCGCCTCAACGGGTTTATAGATCATACCCAATTTAATATTGGCGCCCGTACCCCGCGTGGCCTGATCCTGCATGAAAGCCGATTGAAAGCCTCGCGTTACGTCTGTATTGTTTTCTAATAACGAAACATCACCGCTTTCAGAAAATACTTGTGTAGAATTATAGTTTATAGTAGCGATACCTAAACTTGCACCTATGTAAAACTTGTTGCTGTTGTTTGCGCCAAGGGCAAGGTTAAATTCCGATTGTCCGCCGGTGCGGGTAATCACGTTGCGCTGTATTGCATCCGTATTACCATTGATGATAACGTTGCTGCCATAAGCGTTGCCATAAACGTCAATCAATTTATGTGCAAAGGCCCAATCCGCCAATAAATCTGTACCGCTGTTATTTGCTCTGTCAGCATAATAATCACTTATCGAACTTGACCCATTGTTGCCACCGTAAGTGGTATTATCATAAAAATTATTAGTGCGGCTATACCCTAAACCGAAGTTAAGACTTAACCAACCCTCTGTTTTTTTCGCTCCGCGTGCAGTACTCAGCTGAGAGTAAAAAACGGCCGCCGCGTTATTCAGGTTGCCATTGTTCTTACTATCGTTAGTGGTATTGCCGAGGTAATCACTTTTTGATTTGAACATGTTGAACTCCGGCGTCACGCTGATCTCAGACCTTGTAAAAAAACCCAGGCCGGCCGGGTTGCCACTAACTGAAGTAAGGTCGCCACCTACGGCAACGTTGGCATTACCTATTGCCTTTATACGAGCGGTTGAACCGGGTTGTGTGGTTGAAAACCTCAGCGCATCCTGAGAATATTGGGCAAAGCTACTTTTGGCGATGGCTACCATAGCCATCGCACTTAGTATATGTTTGAATTTCATTTGTTAATATAGGTTAACGTGATAATTGGATGAATATTAGTTGCGTGAAGGACGGCCGCCACCACCACCGCCACGTGAGCCACCACCTGACGAACCGCCACCAAAGCTTGATGGAGATGAAGACGGACGCGAAGTTGGTTGCGGCTGATATGATGGTTGCGCCTCGCGTGTAGGCCTTGTTACACGGCTATCGCCGCTCACATCTCGGCCTGCGCCATTACTACCTCGGCCTGTGTATGATCCGTTTGCGCCGGTGCCGCTAAGCCTGTTCGGGCGGTTTGGATAATAAGCTGCGCCATTGTTGTTACCCATACTGTTACGGCCGGCTGTTAAACCACTGCGCGGATTGCCTGAACCTCTGATAGGACGGGCATTGCCTGATGAACGGTACGCAGAGTATACGCCCCAGTAAGGTGAACCACCCCAACCGGTGCCCCAGTAAGAATAACCTAACCCACCGTAACCAAGTCCGTAGCCATAACCACCATAACCCCAGGGCGAGTAACCCCATGGAGAATAACCATAGCCGCCCCAGCCGTAACCTACGCCTAAACCCCAGCCGCCATATCCGTAACCTAAACCAAGGCCCCAGCCGCTGCCGTAACCTGGTCCGTAAGGGCCATAGCCATAGTACAAATTATCGTAATAACCGAACGGCGAAAAATAACCGAAGCGGTTTATGCGCGATGAATAATCATCGTAGTAATAATACTCATCATCAGTTGTGTAGTAATCATCCTCGTAGCCGTCGCTGCCCACACCCGGATCCTCGTTGCGGTAAACGGGGCGTGCCGCGTAAACCGGTGCGTCACCTGCTTTGGCCTGGGTATGATACACATCGTCATCGCCAAAACTCTGGTTGGAAGCCAGTTTGGTGGTTGAGCATGAACTCAGTGCTGCAGCGCCGAGTAATGCAATTCCTATGGTAATATGAAGTTTCATGTATATGTTTGGTAAAAAGTTCGAACTCGGATAAATTTTAAATGTATAAATTTGGCGGCGTTATATATTAATCTAACGGTCAAATTTCATTCCACAAATATAAAATGAGCAAAGGCATTATTAGTAAAGACGAAGATTATTCGCAATGGTTTAATGAGTTAGTAATAAAAGCTGACATGGCTGAATATTCGCCCGTGCGCGGCTGCATGATCATCAAGCCTTACGGCTATTCGATATGGGAAAAGATGCAGGCCGTGCTCGATAAAATGTTTAAAGATACCGGTCACAGCAATGCTTACTTTCCGCTTTTAATACCAAAATCATTCTTCTCCAAAGAGGCGAGCCACGTTGAAGGCTTCGCTAAAGAATGCGCGGTTGTAACTCATTATCGCCTGAAAAACGACGAGAACGGGCAAATTATTGTGGACGAGGAAGCAAAACTGGAGGAAGAGCTGATCATCCGCCCGACATCCGAAACCATTATCTGGAATACCTATAAAGGTTGGATACAATCGTACCGCGACCTGCCCATACTGGTTAACCAGTGGGCCAACGTAATGCGTTGGGAAATGCGCACCCGTATGTTTTTACGTACCAGTGAGTTTTTATGGCAGGAAGGCCATACTGCGCATGCTACGGCTGAAGAAGCTGTTGCCGAAACCGAACAAATGTTGGATGTGTATGCTGACTTTGCCGAAAACTGGCTGGCCCTACCTGTAGTGCGTGGCCGTAAAACGGCCAATGAGCGTTTTGCAGGCGCGTTAGATACTTATTGTATTGAGGCTTTAATGCAGGATGGTAAGGCTTTGCAGGCCGGTACCTCGCATTTTTTAGGGCAAAATTTTGCCAAGGCATTTGATGTGAAGTTTGCTAATAAAGAGGGCAAGCTTGATTATGTTTGGGCTACTTCATGGGGCGTATCAACCCGTTTAATCGGTGCTTTAATCATGGCGCACTCAGATGATGCCGGCCTGGTATTGCCACCGAAACTGGCACCGATACAAGTAGTTATTGTGCCGATTTATAAGCATGATGAAGAGCTGGAAAACATCAGCGCGTATGTTAAAACCTTAACGACTGAATTAAAGGCAAAAGGCATCTCCGTTAAGTTTGATAACCGGGATACGCAGCGCCCCGGCTTCAAGTTTGCTGAGTACGAATTAAAAGGTGTGCCGGTGCGTGTGGCCATTGGTAGCCGCGATATGCAGAACGGCACTGTGGAGCTTGCCCGACGCGATACCAAAACCAAAGAAACCGTACAACAGGAAGGTTTGGCCAACGTGATTGAAGGATTACTGGATGAAATACAGAGCAACATTTATAGCAAGGCCTATAACTTCCGTGAAGAAAATACTACCGAGGTGGATACTTACGAGGAGTTTAAGCGTTTACTGGAT